>JBFHHS010000053.1:0-14768 GCA_041596895.1 Crocinitomicaceae bacterium
ACAGAAAACCGCAGCGCTTGATTAAAAGTTCATAGCTTTGTACATTAAAAAAACGAAATGAGGTTAGACTATATAGATGGATTGAATGGGTTTGGTGACAACATGGTTCGTTTGTTCGATTTTAATATGTCTGAAGCCATTTTATTCAGAGACGCATTAATTGAATTCACCAATAGTCGATCGCCTTTTTTGAAGCTTGAAGATTTAACTTTTATAGAAGCACGTAACTGTAATTTGGTACTGTTTAAAAGTGACGAAGACGAAGGAATCATTTCAGAAGATGATGAAAACTTCTTTTGTGTCTTGACCATTGAAGGTTACCAACGTATGATTCAGTTACTCGAACCTTTTTGCAATAAAGAAACGAAAGGGTATCAATTCTTGTATGAACTAGACAATCTAACCGACTTTTTATTTTCTCCTGCGGGAACTTGGTAAGTTAATTCAGGAAACTATTTTCTCTTTATTTCGTGACAATATAATTTTGTTTAACTTTGTACTCGTAAGTATAAACAATGAAGGAAATTAGGTATAGTATAAAAGATCTCGAAAACTTCACTGGGATCAAAGCGCACACCATTCGTATATGGGAACAACGGTATAATTTATTATCGCCTCAAAGAACCGATACGAATATTCGATTTTACAATGAAGATGATTTAAAAAAGATTTTAAACATCAACCTACTGTATTCGAACGGATCCAAAATATCGAAAATTGCTAAACTCACCGATTCAGAAATTATTGAAAAAGCAAAAGCAATTATCGAAGGAAGAGAGTTAATTGATTTACCCGAAATTGACGAATTAATTGTCGCAATTATTGACTTTAACAAAACTAAGATCAAGCACATTTTAAACAGTCATTCAGACAACCTTTTCACGCTTTATTCTGATATAATCATCCCTTTTTTAAATAAGATTGGAGAGTTATGGCAAGTAAATACGATAGAGGTTGTGCACGAGCATTTTTTTTCCAATTTATACCGCGAATTCTTAATTAACAAGATTGATAAACTTGAATCGACGGACGATAATAATAAAAATGTATTACTATTTCTTCACGAAGAAGAACAACATGAGTTTAGCATTCTTTTATTTTACTATTTATTTAAATCTAAAGGCTATAACTGTTACTATATGGGACAAAATCTACCATTAAGTAATTTAGACTTCACCGTAAAAAAACTTAACCCTGAATACATCATTTCAACGAGTATTGCCCAAATAAATGAGAACCAATTTCAATCATTTATTAATCACTTAACAGAGCATGTCAAAAATTCAAAGGTGATTATAAGTGGGTATCAAACTTCAATTTTCAAAAGCATTATTCCAAATTCAATTGGAGTCATTAATTCAAAGAAAACATTTGACAAGTTAACATCTTCTATTTAAACTATTTATAGAAGACTTTTTAATGTAAATTAACTTTTGTTTAACCTTTTAATTTAATTGTTAAACAAAATTGTTTACCTTTACACAAAAAAGGTCAAATGAATTTTAAAACTGCAATAATACGAAGAGCTCAATTCAACGCAGCACATCGACTGCACAATGATAATTGGAGCTCAGAGAAAAACAATGAAATTTTTGGAAAATGCAATAACCCAAACTTTCATGGGCACAATTATATTGTTGAAGTAAAAGTTATTGGTGAAGTTGATCCTGACACAGGATATGTTCTTGACGCGAAAATTTTAAAACAAATAATCAATCGCAAGGTCATTGACAAATACGATCACAAGAACTTGAATTTAGATGTCCCAGATTTTAAAAACCTAATTCCTACAGCGGAAAATATTGCACGTGTAATTTTCGACAATATTAGAATATCCCTATCCAATGATCTAGAATTAAAAATCAAACTTTATGAGACAGAAAACAATATCGTTGAATACCCTGCATAAGCCCATGATAGCTAATGAATCGGTACACGAAGAAATAGGTGACAATCATATTTGGAGCAATGTAGACACACCGATGCATGAAAATGCGTTTGATTTATCACCACAAGAAAAAAAAGAGATCATCGCTGGACATTTTGCAGAAATCATGACAACACTCGGTTTAGACTTAACTGACGATTCATTAAAAGGTACTCCAAGTAGAGTTGCCAAAATGTATGTCGATGAAATATTTTCTGGTTTACTTCCTGAAAACAAACCAAAAGTAGCCCTGTTTGATAATAAATATGCTTACAACGAAATGCTAGTCGAGAAAAACATAACACTCTATTCCAATTGCGAGCATCATTTTGTTCCAATTATTGGTCGCGCCCACATCGGATACATCTCCTCAGGAAAAGTGATTGGACTTTCGAAACTAAACAGAATTGCACAATATTTTGCCAAACGTCCTCAAGTTCAAGAACGTTTAACAATGCAAATTGGTCACGAACTACAAAACATTTTAGAAACTCAGGATGTAGCTGTAATTATTACTGCAGAGCATCTTTGTGTATCTTCAAGGGGAATACAAGATGTAAACTCAGAAACAGTGTCTGCTTTTTTCGGTGGGAAATTTGAATCAGAACACACAAAACAAGAATTCAATAATTACTTAAATCTTTAATTATGAAAACTATATTATATGCCGCACTTTCATTAATACTATTCCTAACAAGCTGTGGAATTAGTCAGAAGTCTGTTCGTCAACAATTCAATAGAGCCTCAATGAACCAATATGACGCCGTGATAGTTCCAGGTGTGCCTTTTGATGGTAATAAATGGCAAATGACTATGCAAATTCGCGTACACTGGTCTAATTATTTATTTAAAAAAGGAATTACAAAAAATATAATCTATTCGGGCGGAACGGTTTACTCAGAATACAACGAAGCTAAAGTCATGGCATTATATGCTAAGGCGCTAGGTATACCTGAAGGACTTATCTATGTGGACACTTTAGCAGAGCATAGTACGGAAAACGTTTACTACTCCTATCAAGTTGCAAAAGCGCAAGGATTTAAAAAAATTGCTTTGGCCACTGACCCATTTCAATCTGGCTCACTGAAATCATTTATCAAAAAGCACGAATTACCCATTGATTTGATCCCGATTGTGTTTGACACATTGGCTAACTTGGATAAATACGAGCCAGAAATAGACCCTTCTTCTGCACAAGAAGAAAACTTTGTATCCATAAAAAAACGTGAGTCATTCTTTAAGCGATGGAGAGGTACATTAGGAAAACAAATCATCTGGAAAAGTGATGAATTGCCAAACGATAAATTGCGTAAAAAATATCGTAGAAAAAACAGATGTATCGATTAATCACTCGTTTCCGATTAATGTGCTAATTTTGCGCCCTTATTAAACCCAATAAGAATGAGCAAAATTTTTAATCTCTTTGATTTTAAGCAAAAGGTAGACTACAAATCTGAAATCTTAGCTGGATTAACTGTTTCAATGACAATGATTCCAGAATCTCTTGCATTTGCTATTCTTGCAGGTTTTGATCCGTTAGTTGGACTTTATGGTGCTTTTATCATGGGGATTGTTACTTCAATTCTTGGTGGACGACCTGGTCTTATTTCGGGAGGAGCCGGCGCAACTGTTATCGTTTTGATTGCCCTGATGCAATCACATGGAATTGAGTATGTTTTTGGTGCAGTTATCGTAGCTGGAGTATTCCAATTACTTGTTGGATTTCTCAAGTTAGGTAAGTTTATTCGACTTGTACCGCAATCCGTGATGTATGGTTTTGTTAACGGATTAGCCGTAGTCATTTTTCTTTCGCAATTAAAACAATTACAAACAGATAGTGGCGACTGGTTAACTGGTATGCCATTATATACGATGCTTGGATTAATTGCATTAACCATTGCGATAATTGTCATTTTGCCTAAAATCACAAAAGCCTTTCCTTCCTCATTATTTGCAATAATTGTTGTTTTCGCCGTTGTTTATTTTGGTGGAATTGAAACAAAACAAGTCAAAGACATCGCTTCAATTAGTGGTTCACTTCCTTCTTTCCACATTCCAGATATGCCAATGACATGGGATGCTTTTATTACGATCCTCCCTTATGGTCTTATAATGGCATCAGTAGGATTAACTGAAGGACTATTAACGCTTAATCTTGTTGACGAAATTACAGGAACGAAAGGGAACAGTAACAGAGAATGTTTAGCGCAAGGAACAGCAAACATTGCCAATGGTTTCTTTACGGGAATGGGAGGTTGTCCTATGATCGCTCAAACCTTAGTAAACTTAAACGCAGGTTCAAGAGCACGACTTGCTGGAATCATTTCATCTTTGACTATTTTAGCCATCATCCTATTTGGAGCACCAGTAATAGAATTATTACCAATGGCCGCATTGACCGGTGTAATGATCATAGTTTCGATCAGCACATTTGAATGGGCAAGTTTAAAAGTTTTTGGGAAAATGCCTACAACGGATGTCGTTGTTATGATTATTGTAACACTTATTACCATATTCATGCACAATCTTGCCTTAGCAGTATTGATTGGTGTCATTATTTCTGCACTGGCTTTTGCCTGGGAAAACGCAAAACGTATTCGTGCTAAAAAATACATTGATGAAAAAGGGTCTAAACATTACGAAATATACGGTCCACTTTTCTTTGGATCTATTACAACATTCAATGAAAAGTTTGATGTAGCAGGTGATCCAGAAGATGTAATCATCGATTTTTCAGAGAGTAAAATTGTGGATATGTCCGCAATTGAAGCACTAAACGCTTTAACAGAACGTTATTTGAAATCAGGTAAGAAAGTGCATTTAAGACATTTAAGCGCAGATTGTCAAAAACTTCTGAAGAATGCCGACAAAATCATTGAGGTTAACGTTTTAGAAGACCCAACTTATCATATTGTTGCTGATTCAGAACTATAAGAAGTATTCCATTCAACCACATATACCTCCTCCTATCACTCTTTTGAATAAGTAAAAAAGAACTATTGTATTTTTGTTTTGTTAAATCTTTTTAATTTAACATTAAACAGAATGTTTTTTAAAACTTCAATTGTATATTTGCAATTCAATAAATTAAGTATGAAAAATATTGTATTATTCCTCTTATTATTTATCTCTGGGACTTCCGTTGCTCAGAAGTTTACCTTAAGCGGAACAATCAGAGACGCTTCAAATGGTGAGGATATTTATGGAGCAACAGTTCGTGTAACTGACTTATCTAACGTTGGTACAAACACGAACGCTTATGGTTTTTACTCGCTAACGCTTGACAGTGGTTCTTATACAATTGAATATCGATCCACAGGTTTTGAAACTCAAACGTTTAAGATAGATTTAACACAAGACATTACTAAAAATCTTGAGCTTACCGTTCCGGCAGACGTTCAACAAATTGAAGAAGTCAAGGTAAACGCTACTAAAGAGAATAACAATATCACCTCATCAGGAATGAATGTAACACGATTTGATCCTAAAAGTATCGAAACGGTTCCTGTTTTATTTGGCGAAAAAGATATCATGAAAACATTGCAATTAACTCCTGGTGTGAAAGGTGCAGGAGAAGGAAACGCAGGTTTCTTTGTTCGTGGTGGCGGTGCTGATCAAAATTTAATTCTATTAGATGAAGCTCCTGTTTATAACGCCTCTCACTTGCTTGGATTCTTCTCTGTTTTTAATTCCGATGCAATTAAAGATGTTGCTTTATATAAGTCTGGAATTCCTGCTGAATATGGTGGTCGTGCTTCTTCTGTTATGGATGTGAAAATGCGTGATGGTAACACAAAAAAGTTTGGCGCATCCGGAGGATTAGGTCTTATCTCATCTCGATTGACATTAGAAGCTCCTATTGTAAAGGATAAAGGAGCATTTATTATTTCAGGAAGAAGAAGTTATGCTGATTTGTTCTTGAAAACACAAGAAGATTTAAAAGACACCAAGTTATATTTCTATGATTTGAATGCCAAAGCAAATTACCGCATAGGTGAGAAAGATCGTATTTTCTTGTCTGGGTATTTTGGTAGAGATAAGTTTGCGCTTGGTGATGCATTTGGTTTTAACTGGGGAAATGCAACTGGAACCTTACGCTGGAACCATCTATTTAGTAAAAAACTATTCTCCAATACCACGGTCGTTTATAGCGATTTCGATTATGAATTTAGTATTGGAACCGGTGACGATGGTTTCGGGATTAGATCTTCCATCCAAGATTGGAATTTAAAACAAGACTTTACGTATTTCATCAACAATAACAACACGCTGAAATTTGGTGTAAATGGAATATATCACACCTTTAAACCAGGTGCATTGACTGGAGAAAATGAAACTTTCAATGAACTTATTTTGGATGAAAGGTATGCCTTAGAGGTTGGAGCATATATCCAAAACGAAATGAAAATTGGCTCAAGATTCAACATTATGTATGGATTGCGTTACTCCGGATTTAATCTAATGGGCGCTGGCACGGCTTACGATTTTGATGATAAAGGAAATAAAATTGACGAGCGCACATATGCCAGCGGTGAATCTATAGTTTATCACCAAGGACTTGAACCTAGATTGTCTGCTAGTTACATTCTATCTGAAAGTAATTCAATAAAGATTGGATATAATAGAAACTATCAGTACTTGCATCAACTTTCGAATGCAACATCAAGTAGTCCAACTGATAACTGGGTACCAAGCTCAAACAATGTTAAGCCCCAAATCGCAGATCAAATTGCCTTGGGTTATTACCAAAACTTGAACAAGAACATGTACCGCATTTCAGGAGAGCTATACTACAAACACATGGCGAACCAAATTGATTACAGAAATGGAGCTCAATTGATTTTAAATGATGAAGTTGAGGGGGATTTAGTTTACGGAACAGGTACCGCATATGGCTTTGAACTTCAAGTGGAAAAAAAGAAAGGAAAGTTTACAGGTTGGTTAAGTTATACGCTTTCACGATCATTGAGACAATTTGATGAAATCAATGAAGGAAAAGAATTTTCAGCCCGCCAAGATAGAATCCACGATGTTTCTATTGTTGCAATGTATCGTGTAAATAAAGCCATTGCATTATCTGCTAGTTGGATTTATTACACTGGAGATGCTGTTACCTTCCCATCTGGAAAATACGAAGTGGCCGGAACTACAGTACCTTTTTACACGGAAAGAAATGGATACAGAATGCCTGATTATCACCGAATGGATGTCGGTTTCACTTGGTACATGAAAGAACGTAAAAAATTCGAACACAACTTAAACGTTTCTATCTACAATGTATATGCACGTGAAAATGCGTACACCATCACGTTTGAAGAAAACCCTGATAATCCAGCTGAAACTCAAGCGGTACAAACAACATTATTCAAGTTGATTCCTTCTATTACTTATAACTTTAACCTTAAATAAGATGAAAAAGATATTTTATTTATTCGCAATTACAACGGTTCTATTCTCTTGTCAAAAAGTAATTGACGTAGATTTGAATGAAGCAAATCCTACGCCAGTTTTAGAAGGGATTTATACCGCAGAAGATAGCACAGTTAGAGTAAAACTGAGCTTGACTTCTAGCTACTTTAACGATTCGCCTTCAACATCAATAGACGCAGCCGTCGTTAACATAACTGATGGCGCAGGAATCACTTCTAACGTACCTTCCATCGGAAACGGGAACTACGAACTTCAGAATTACATTCCAAATTTCAATACTACCTATACCCTATCTGTTCTTTATGACGGTGTGACTTATTCAGCGGAATGTGATTTAGCAGATACCGTATCCTTAGATGATATTACTTACGAGTATTTCCCTGGATTTTTTGGTGGTGACCCTGGTTATGTAGTGTATTTAAACTTCCAGGACCCTGCAAATACACCTAACTTCTATCAAATTATACTCTCCTTAAACGGAGAAGAATTTGGAGGGTTAGAAGATATGTTCACACAAGACGATTTACTCTCTGACGGAAACCCGGTAGAAAGACCGTTATTTAGTGGAGACTTTTTTCAAATTGGAGATACTGTAGGTATGGAGTTGAGATCAGTTGATGAAGACGTCTATTATTACATCAATGAGGCAATATCTATAGTTGGTGGTAGCGCATCTGCCGCACCTGCAAATCCAACAACAAATTGGAACAACAAAGCATTGGGATATTTTTCCGCATACGGAAACTCACGAAAGGAGGTAATTATTCAATAAGAAAGTTACAGAATAAAATATTAGTTGTGAAGGTCGAGTTCAGAATGGATTCGACCTTTTTTACTATCCAAACCAAACATCATTTATCATTTCAAAACCAGCCTTTTGGTTGATTCGTTCGATGATAACCTGCTTACCATGAGCTAATTCATCACGCATTACAGCGGAATCCATTTTTAGATAAAGTGTTTGATTTTTAATTGTAATTTGTTTTGTACGATTCGCTACTGCCGTCCCCATCATTTCCGACCAAGCCTCGATGACGTCCATTTCCTTCATCTTACCATCTAAACGATAAGCTTTCAACCAACGGTCAATTACATCTTTCAAAGGAGCCTCATTTGAAGTTCGCTTTGTTTCATTCATCGCGTCGTTCTTTTTCATAGTTCTTCCTCCTTTTTATACTCATTCACCTCGTCTTCCGAAACAACAAACAGTTTACTCTCCAAGTCACTGTTAGAAAAAATCGTTTGAACTCTCTCTAAATCAGTATCTGTCACCAATACCTGACCAAAAAAGTTATTTGCCACTAACTTCATTAACTTCTCTACACGAGAATGGTCCAGTTTATCAAAGATATCATCCAATAATAAAACTGGAGAAACACCTAAATGACTTTTCAGCCATTCGTATTGTGCCAACCTCAATGCAATGATAAATGATTTTTGTTGTCCTTGAGAACCGAACTTCTTCACTGGGTGTCCTTTTATCTGAAAAATCAAATCATCTTTATGCGTCCCAGCATTTGAATACCGTGTAAAGGCATCCTTTTTTTGAAACTCCTTTAACAAATGATCAAAACTAGCCTCATTCAACTGTGAACGATAAACCATGTGCACCTCCTCTTCTTCTGACCCAATAGCATCATAATGCTTTTGAAACACCGGAATAAACTCCTCTAAAAAAGCTTTTCGTTTCTTATAAATCTCATTACCTAAACGAATTAACTGAATATCCCACACCTCTATCGCTTCCTGATCAAACAGTCGATGTTCTGCCATGTTCTTAAGAAGTGCATTTCGTTGAGCCAATACTTTCGCATAGCGCTGTATAGATTCTAAGTATTTCCGGTCAAATTGAGAGATTATCCCATCCATCCACTTACGTCTTAATTCACTTCCTTCCGAAATTAAATCGCGATCATATGGTGAAATCATAACCGCAGGAAATTGTCCGATATGATCTGCTAGTTTCTCGTATTCCTTTTTATTCCTACGAAAAACTTTCTTTGCCCCTAACTTAACAGCACAATTGATATTAATTGAGACATCGTCTTTTATCCAATTCCCCTGAATTACAAAAAATGGTTGATCAAATCGTATATTCTGTCGGTCTACTACATTCATATATGATTTACAAATACTCAAGTAATGCACCGCATCAAGAATATTCGTCTTTCCAGCACCATTCTTTCCTACGAAGCAATTTATCCCCGCCGAGAGTGATACTTCGGTCTCTAAATAGTTCTTAAAATTAACAAGATGGAGGCTTTCTAAATGCATTGAGACAAAACTACTTCAAATTGATCAAATTCTTTCTATTCTTTAATCTTCTTTTATCCAAAAAAAAAACTATTTTTGCTCCGCTTAAAAGTACAACAATGTTAGAAGATATTTCAGGAGAACAAATTAAGGAACAATTTAAATCAAACAGTAAAGTTCGTTTGATCACTATGATTGTTGGAGGTCTAATCGTTTTAGTCCTTGGGTACTTCCTATACCGTCAATTTATATGGAAACCGGCAAATGAGAAATCGAAAGAGACTTATTGGGCAGGATTAAACTACGCATCTAAAGATTCTACGGCTCTTGCTATTGAAGAATTAAAAATTCAAGTGAATAAATATGATGGTAAAATTGGTGGTGAAGTTGCACAATTTGTATATGCGCGTCAATTGATGTCTGAAGGTTCTTTCGAAGCTGCTTTGAAAGAATTGAAAGGTGTGGATGTTTCAGACACGTATGTTGCAATTATGGCTTCAGGACTTCAAGCCGATTGTCTTTCTGAAATGGGCGACTATGAGAAGGCTTACACAAGCTATATGAAAGCTGCTAACATGGCAGACAACGAATACACAACACCAATGTACTTAATGAAAGCTGGTTTGTGTGCTGAAGAAACAAAGAACTTCGACAAAGCAACTGAAGCATACGAAAAAATCAGAGATGATTATACAGGATTCGCTTCTCAGAAATCAATTGAAAAATACATTGCTAGAGCGAAGAACAAAACAACGAAATAATTAAAATACTATAGTATGGCTACTGCGAATCGCAATTTGTCAGAATATAACACGGAATTTATTCCAAACGGTGCCGATTTTAAGATCGGCATTGTTGTTTCTGAATGGAATGATAAGATTACTCTTAATCTTTTAAAAGGTGCTAAGACTGCGCTTCTAGATAATGGTGTTAGAGAAGAGAACATTGATGTTCGATTTGTTCCTGGGGCCTTTGAATTACCTTTAGGATGTCAGTTTATGTGCGAAAAAGGTGATGTTGACGGTGTTGTTGCCATTGGAGTTGTAATTCAAGGAGAAACGAAACACTTCGATTTTGTTTGCGATGGTGCGACTCAAGGTATTAAAGATGTAAACCTGAAATACAACACTCCTGTCGCTTTTTGTCTTTTGACAGATAACAACGAACAACAATCGATTGATCGTTCTGGTGGTAAGCATGGAAATAAAGGAATTGAATGTGCTGTGGCATGTTTAAAGATGGTTGGACTTAAAAAATCATTCTAATGACATTAATAAAATCAATCTCTGGAATCAGAGGTACTATCGGTGGAAAGGTTAATGAAGGGTTAACTCCATTGGATGCAGTTAAATTTGCCTCCGCTTATGGAACATGGCTCATCGCTCGAAATGAAGGAAAGAAAATAAAAGTTGTCATTGGTAGAGATGCTCGTATTTCTGGTCAAATGATTTCAGATCTTGTTGCTTCCTCTTTAATTGGATTAGGGATTGACGTTATCAATTTAGGTTTATCAACGACACCAACGGTTGAAGTAGCCGTTCCAATGGAAAATGCCCATGGTGGTATTATTTTAACTGCAAGTCACAATCCTAAACAATGGAATGCACTCAAACTTCTAAATGAGAAAGGTGAATTTATTTCAGGCGATGATGGTGCTGAAGTGCTTGCTATCGCAGAAGCCGAATCATTTGAATATGCTGATGTAGATGATTTAGGGACAATCACAAATGATGACTCTTACCTTCAAAAGCACATTGATGCAATCTTAGCCTTACCAATTGTGAACAAAGAAGCAATTAAAGCGGCAAATTTTTCTGTAGTTGTTGATGCTGTAAATTCTACTGGGGGAATTTTCGTTCCTGCTATGCTCGAAGCACTTGGAGTTCAGCACATTGAAAAATTGTACTGTGATCCAACGGGACATTTCCCGCATAACCCAGAACCTCTGCCTGAACATTTAACAGACCTCTCTGATAAAATCAAAGAATTAGGTTCAGATATGGGCATTACTGTTGACCCTGATGTTGATCGTTTAGCACTTGTTTGTGAAGACGGATCAATGTTCGGTGAAGAATATACTTTGGTCGCTGTAGCAGACTATGTATTATCCAAAACACCAGGTTCTACAGTTTCAAACTTATCATCTACACGAGCTCTACGCGATGTAACTGAAGCAATCGGTGAAACTTATCATGCTGCAGCTGTTGGTGAAGTAAACGTGGTAAATAAGATGAAGGCTGAAAATGCTGTAATCGGTGGTGAAGGAAATGGTGGTGTCATCTATCCTGAACTTCATTATGGTCGTGACTCGCTTGTTGGAATAGCTCTATTCCTATCTTTACTTGCAGAAAAAAAGATGTCGGTTTCTCAATTAAGAGATAGTTACCCGGCTTATACAATATCAAAAAACAAAATTCAATTAACACCGGAAATTGACGTTGATGCTGTATTAAAATCTATGGCAGAAAAATATGCAGACCAAGAAGTTGATACAACAGATGGTGTTAAAATTTACATTGAAAAAGAATGGGTTCACCTACGAAAAAGTAATACTGAACCTATCATTCGTA
The DNA here is from genome assembly GCA_041596895.1 of Crocinitomicaceae bacterium. Classification (GTDB taxonomy): domain Bacteria; phylum Bacteroidota; class Bacteroidia; order Flavobacteriales_D; family Crocinitomicaceae; genus UBA4466. Next base: position 12,181 of record JBFHHS010000053.1, read on the forward strand.
TTTATTCCGAAAGTAAATCTGCTGAAGCAGCAAACGCTCTTGCAGAACGTATAATAACTGAAATCAAGGAGACACTTTAGTCTCCTTTTTTAATAAAAAAACTTATACCATGTTAAAGTCAATAATTGGTGCCTTAGTTATTCTACTCGCATTCTCTTCGCTTGCTCAACGTATGAATGAAAATGTGAACATTTCTTTTGGAGACCTAAAAATGGAATCTGGAGGTGATGTCTTCATTGTCAGTACATTCAAGGTAGATGATGGGTATATCGTTTTGAAAAAACAACCGATTAGAGGACCAGGTGGATTCAATTATTATCTAGAGAAGTTTAATGAGGATCTTGAATCTCAAAACCTACATGATATCTCTTCTCAATTTGAGCTTGACGACTTTGTCATTAATGGAATTATTAAAGTGAAAGATTCTTACATTCTCTTTTCTACAAAAGATTTTCCTGATGTCAGAAAAGAGGAACTATACGGCCAAACCTTCAATTGGGATAATGGTAAAATGAGCTCTCCTCAAATGATTTTCTCTCAAAAATATGAAAGAAGACGTGGTGGTATTAACTACGAAATGAAAACTTCGAGCGATGACAACTTGTTGCTACTTACTATTCATCCTCCTTATGTCAGAGGTCAACAAGAATCCGTGACGTTTGAGGTATACGACGATCAACTAGAACGACTTTACTCGGAAGAAAACATCACTTTTGAAGAAGAGGATAAAAACTACGACATCAAAGAAACTTTACTTGGAGCAGATGGGAAGATTTACCTTCTAGGAAGTAAATTCACTCCTAAAGATAAAAAATTAGGTAGAGAAACTGGACCAACTGAATACGAAGTGATTACTATCAATGATGGCATTCAAGATAAGTCTATCTTGGATTTTGGTGATAAGTTCGTAGATGACATCTCACTTGTTTTCAGTGAAGACGGAACCCTTTATTGCGGTGGATATTACAGAAAAACGGACGGAATAGGAATTGATGGTCTTTTCTTATTTACAATCAACAATGAAACCGGAGAAGTAGAAAACGAAACTTGGGACGAATTCACCAAAGAGTTTATTACTGAAGGTTGGTCAGATCGTGCTGTAGCAAAAGCAAAAAGAAAGGAAGACCGAAAAGGAACAGACTTGGGACTTTCAAATCTTGAATTTAGATCAGTAATTAAACATGATGATGGTTCTATTTCAATGGTCGGAGAAATCTTTTGGATTACTACAACAACTAGAACAAACTCAAATGGAACAACAACGACCACGACGACATATCACTATGGTAACCTAGTCGTTTCTAGAATAAACAAGGATGGTGAGTTCTCAAATCACACACGACTAAGAAAGCATCACACTTATTACGGTGGTTATGAATACTTCAACTTAAAAAATGAAGTCGCTGTGCTTTTAATGCGCCGAAGAGATGTGCTTTATGATTTCGATAAAGAGACTTTAACGAAGACTCAGAAAAAAGAAATGGCCGGCGTTGCATTGGTTCTTGCTACGATTAAAGAAAATGGTGAAGTACTTGAAGAGGGAATTATGGATTTTAGAAATCCGGATTATGCAGGCTTTAGAAAATACAATAAAATTCGAAATGAAGCTTTTGTATTAGACACGGAAAAAGGCGTTGAAGTTCTGATTACCACCTATTTTGGTAAAAAGAAGTTTGGTATCTGCAGGCTTGATTTCACTGCGAAATAGGTTACAATCCTAATTTTTATTTTAATTTTTGTTGAACGTATCTTGAATGAGTTTGTACTGATTCAAAAATACGTTTATGAAAAATATATTAGGTTTAGCTTGTATCATGCTTATTGCTTTTGGTGCAGCCGCAGTGGATGAAAAAATAGTTAATTCATCCCTTTCTCAAGTAACTGTGTACTCTCAGGGAGCACAGATTTATCGTACCGCTTCATATTCAGTTAGTAAAGGTGTAACTGAAGTAATTATTGACGGAGTAAGTAGTCAAATTGATGCAAATAGCTTACAGGTGAAAGCAACTGGAAATGTGATTATTTTAGATTCGAAATACAATCTATTCTACCCAAAACCTGAATCACCAAAATTAGATGGCCTTCCTTTAAAGATTCGTCAAGATATTATGGCCTTAGAAGATTCAATTTTTGTAGTAAACTACGAATTACAAACCTATCAAGATGAAATTGATGTCTTAATGGCAGCTAAGTCCATATTGGCTAATAACGGAGCTATTCGAGGGCAAGGAAAAGTTAATGATTCGATCGCTTTGTTGAAGGAAGCAATTGATTATTATACGATTAAAATGATGGAGGTGAACAAAAAAATCCAAGTTCTTAATCGCTACAAAACCAAAAAATCGAAAGTCAGAGAAGGAATGAATGCCCGATTGATTGATTTACAGAATTATCAAAACAGCGCCAACCTTAAGAACAAACCTAAAGGACCATCGTATCGCATCACAATCACTTTAAAATCAAATGATTTTGCCAAAGGGAAGTTAGATGTGTCTTATTTAGTTTCTGGTGCAGGATGGACGCCAGTTTATGATTTAAGAAGTGAACCATCTACGGGGAAAATCAACTTAAATTACAAAGCACAAGTG
>JBFHHS010000054.1:0-14544 GCA_041596895.1 Crocinitomicaceae bacterium
CTGAAATTGAAGATGATTGGCATAATTTCTCTGCATTAAACTTTCCTCCTGAACATCCAGCACGTGATATGCAGGATACCTTTTTTATTGAAAAAGGCGAAAAAGAAATGGCGCTTCGCACGCATACATCTTCTGTACAGGTTCGTGTGATGGAGAATGAAAAGCCACCAATTAGAACAATCTCTCCAGGTAGAGTATATAGAAATGAAGCAATTTCTGCAAGAGCGCATTGTTTCTTCCACCAAGTAGAAGGATTATATATTGATAAAGATGTATCATTTGCAGATTTGAAACAAACCTTATTGTATTTCGCTCAAGAAATGTTTGGTGAGAAAGCTCAAATTCGTTTGAGACCATCTTACTTTCCTTTTACTGAACCAAGTGCTGAGGTTGATGTTTCTTGCACAATTTGTAACTCAAAAGGATGCAACGTTTGCAAGTATACAGGGTGGTTAGAAATTTTAGGTTGTGGAATGGTTGACCCTAATGTTTTGGAGTCAAGTAATATTGACAGTAAAACATATTCTGGCTTTGCCTTTGGAATGGGGGTTGAGCGTATTGCTCAATTGAAATATAGAGTGAATGATTTACGTCTTTATTCTGAAAACGATGTTCGTTTCTTAAAACAATTTACTTCAGGAATATAATTAGTTATGGGTTTATTTTCTTCTTCTAAAAAGCGCGAAGCTTTACCATGGGTAAACATTACATCTGTTGAGCAATTATCTGAGTTATTGCACAACATTGGTGAAAAACCAATTCTATTATTTAAACACAGCACGCGTTGTGGTGTTTCTTCAATGGTGTTAAATAGCTTTGAAAACGATTGGTCATCTGGTACTGAGTTGTGTGATATCTATTACATCGATTTACTACGTCATAGGGATGTATCTAATGAAGTTGCGGTTTTGACTGGTATTATACATCAGTCCCCACAGGCTATTGTAATTAAAGGAAAGGAAATTATTTACGATGCTACGCATTCCGCGATTGACGCTCGTAGAATTCAATCATTATTGAAAAAAGCATGAAAAAATATATTCTAATTGCCTTGGTTGTAATTGTTGGCGGGACATTATTGATATACCCTTTAATTAAAGATGACGAAATCGTGATCAATAATTTGAAGGAGTCTAATGCAGCTTCGTTTACGTTTAAAGATAACCTGGCTACTGTTGGAGATGAGGTTGTTCCACTGGAAATAGAAATCAATAAAGGATTGAAAAAAATAGACCTTTATTATAACGATAGCTTAATAACTTCATGGAATAACCCAAAAGGAAAAGTTATGTATTCATTCAGCCCTGGAATGTTTGGAGTTGGAACTAGAACCTTGAATTTATTAGCAACACTTGACGATGGTAGTACGTTTGTTGACAACAGAATGGTCCGTGTTTTATCTGATGTGATTCCGCAGAGATTAACTACTAAAATTGTGAAGACTTACCCGCATAACCCAACAAGTTTTACGCAAGGGTTAGAGTTCTATAATGGAGTGTTGTATGAGGGAACGGGTGATCCAGGTAATCAAGGAAATACAATCGTTGCACAGGTAGATTTAAACTCTGGAGACATCAAGCAAAAAATGGGATTGGATGCCGGTTTTTTTGGAGAAGGAATAACAATTTTAAATAATACCCTGTATCAACTTACATGGAAAAACCAAAAGTGTTACACCTATGATATCACTCAAAACTTGCAGTTGAAAGGAGAATTTAATTACGTTGGAGAAGGTTGGGGACTTTGTAATGATGGAACTTATTTGATTATGTCTGATGGTTCAGAACGGATTACATTTAGAAATCCTGAAACATTTGAAATTAGTCATACGCTTGAAGTTTATAATAATCAGGGACCAATCAATTATTTGAATGAGTTAGAATATATCGACGGTAAAATCTATGCAAATGTGTGGACGACCAATGCGGTAATTGTAATTGACCCAACTAACGGAAAAGTACTTCAAGAAATTGATGCTACAAACCTAGTTAAAGAAGGACAAGGAACTGGCGAAGTTCTAAATGGTGTTGCACACAATAGTGCGACAGGAAAAACGTATATGACAGGAAAGAATTGGAATAAATTATTTGAAGTTCAGTTTGTAGAGCCAGGACTTTAATCTAAGTCGTTTGGAAAGTACTGAATGGATCAAAAGAGTTCATTGTATTCACCTCATTTATTGTTTTATTCTCCACACGCAGAATTCTCCCAGGGTATTTTTCGACCATTGTCATATCGTGTGTTGCCATTAAAATCGCTGCTTTTTCTTCCTTTGCCACAGCAATCAATAAACGCATTATCTCCTCAGATGTTTCTGGGTCTAAGTTTCCAGTAGGCTCGTCTGCAAGAATCAATTTTGGCTTATTTAATAAAGCGCGGGCAATTGACACACGTTGTTGTTCTCCTCCTGACAATGCAAAGGGCATCGCATTAATTTTACTTTCAACACCAACAAGTTGTAGCACTTCTTTTGCACGAACTTCCATAAGGTTTTTATCCTTCCACCCTGAAGCACCCATAACAAACATGAGGTTTTTCAAAACTGAACGGTCTGTCAATAATTGGAAATCTTGAAATACAATACCAATCGTTCTTCTCAGGTTAGGAATGTCTTTACGCTTCAGGTTGTTTAAGTCGAAACCCGCTACTTCTCCTTCACCTTTTGATAAGCCTAATTCTCCATAAAGAGTTTTGAGCAAACTACTTTTACCCATACCCGTTTTTCCAATGAGGTAAACGAACTCCTGCGATTGGATGTCAATATTAATGTCTTGAAGTACAGGAACCCCACTTTGATGAATTTCTCCGGATTTAATATTGATTACACTACTCACAGTTCTAAGTTTTATGTAAAGGTGGTAAATGACAGCCCACTATTTTCAGTCAGGTGTGAAATAATCTTAACAAAAATTCGTTTAAAACTTTTGAAACCCCTCTCCAAATCCCGAGCCAAGTGAATTACTTTTACTAGGTTAAAACGCAGTGTAAATGAACAAGTTCCTAATTATTCTTGCAGTGATGTGCAGCTTTGTTGTCTTATCGCAGACTTCAGAGAAATACAACAGTGATTACGAAAACTTTTATCGTGCAGAGCAACTGTTCGAAAAGGAGCAATATGGCGCAGCACGTTATGAATTTCGCGCGTTCATGGACGGGTTTGATAAACCAAATGATCCCATGTATGTGAAGGCTTCGTATTATGAAGCTATTTCGGCCTTGGAGTTATATAATAATGATGCGGTAACTTTACTACAGGCGTTTAATGCTAACTACCCAGAAAGCATTTATAAAAAAGCGATTTATTTCAAATTGGGTAAATACTATTATTACAAGAAAAAGTATGATGACGCCTTGGGTTGGTTTAATAAGTTAAGCGCTCAAGATATTGAAGTTGAAGATAGAGATGAATTCTATTTCAAAATAGGTTACGCAAACTTTAAAGAAAAACAATTCGAAGAGGCGCGTAATGCATTTTATGAAGTAAAAGATGGTGATTCACAATATGCTTCTCCTGCGCTTTATTATTACTCACATATTGCATATCAAAATAAGAAGTATCAGTTGGCGCTCGATGGTTTTTTGAAACTTGAAGAGGACCCAAAATTTGGAACTGTGGTACCATATTATATCGCACAGATATATTACCTGCAAAAGAAATATGAAGAAGTAACGGAATATGCAGCGAAGTTAGTAGAGAATGAATCGATAGTAAATGAAAAGGATATTAACCATTTAATAGGGGATGCTTTTTATCGTATCGGTAAGTATGACGAAGCTGTACCTTATCTTCAAGAATACAACAAGGTTTCTCAAACTACGCGAGATGAAGATTATTGTTTAGGCTACGCTTACTTTAAAAGTGGTGCTTACGATAAGGCAATTCGCCTTTTTGATAAAGTGAAAAAAATTGAAGATAGCCTAGGTCAAGTTGCTTATTACCATATTGGTGAGTCATTATTAAAACTCGACAATAAAGTATCTGCTCGTTCTGCATTTGAGGGAGCCGCATTTATAGATATGGATCCTGTTATTCAAGAAGATGCCTTATATAATTATGCCATTTTATCGTATAAGTTAGATATCAATCCGTACGATGAAGCGGTAGAGGCATTTGAATTATATCTAAAAAACTATCCAGAATCAGAGCGTAAAGAGGATGTGTATCAGTATTTGGTGAATGTTTATATGAATACCAATAATTATGAGAAAGCATTAGCCTCTTTGGATAAACTGCCGAATAAAGATGTTCGTTTAAAAACTGCCTACCAACTGATTGCATTTAATCAAGGTGTTGGACGTTTTCAAAAATCAGATTACCAGGGAGCTATTAGTTCGTTCGAATTAGTAAAACGTTACCCAGTTGATCAAGTGCTTTCAGGCAAGGCTCTATACTGGACTGCAGATGCCAATTACAGATTGAACAATCACGACAAAGCAATTCAACAATATAAATCGTTTGTGTTATCTCCTTCAACCTTGTTTCCGGACTTACACCAAGAAGCTCAGTACAATATCGGTTATGCTTATTTAAAGAAAGATGATAAACGTAAGTCAATTGAGGCGTTTAGATCTTATGTACAATCTGAACCACTAAATAAAAACAAGGAAGCAGATGCTTTAATGAGAATTGGGGATAGCTATTATGTGCTAAAAGAAAATGAACAAGCTGTTAAGTATTATGGAGATGCTCTGAAATTGAATTCGGGCTATGAAGATCAAGCTTTATTCTATATGGGTAAAACGTATGGTTACATGGGAAAATCCAATGAAAAGATTAAAAATTTATTGGACATTGTAAATAATTATAAGGACTCAAAATATCTTCAAATGTCTATTCACGAGATTGCTGAAAGTTACAATGCAGCAGGAGATCTTTCAAATGCTTTGAAGTATTATAATAAGATTGTTTACGATTACCCAGCATCTGTGTTAGTGGTAGATTCTAAAATTAACATTGCTGATATTTATTATAAACAAGGAAATTATTCAAAGGCGGAATCCGAATACAAGGGGATATTATCTCAGTTTGGCTCTCAAGGGGATGTATGTGAAAAATCGGTACGTGGCTTGATCGATATCTATACTGTTCAAGGACAACCAGAACGTGTTGAAGCATTGGTTTCTCAGTATGAATGTGCAAATTTTACAGCGATAGAACAAGAAGACCTGTATTACTTGCCTGCAATGGAGAAGTATAATGACAGTTCATATCAAGAAGCGGTGACTTCTTTTGAAAAATATTTGTCAAAATTTCCTAATGGAAGGTATCATGTTGAGGTTAAAAATTACCTGGCAAATGCTCATTATACTTTGGGTAACATGGATCAGGCAATTGCAATTTATCGCGAGTCGCTTAATGGTCCGGACAATGGGTTTACTGAACTTGCAGCTTCTAGAGTTTCACATTACCTATATAACGAAGGAAGATACAGCGAGGTGATTCCATACTATGAGAAACTAGAGCTTGTGAGCTCAACACCTGAAGTTATTTTTAACGCAAAAATTGGTTTAATGCGTAGCTGTTTCTTGACCGAAAAATGGAATCAATCTTCAGTTTATGCCGATAAAGTATTGAAGAACTCTCAAATTAATAATGAGGTTAAGTTGGAAGCATATTACGCCAAAGGAATGTCGAATTATTACCTTAAAAATTACGACGCTGCAAAAGTATCGCTGGTTTGGGTGATGAAAAACACAACCACAGTGAAAGCGGCTGAAGCGAGATATTCTTTAGCCGATGTGTTCTATAATCAGGAGTTTTACGATGAAGCCGATGATGAAATTACTGCGCTAATTAAACAACGTCCGGCTTATAATTATTGGATTGCAAAAGGACTTATTCTAAGATCGAAAGTATTGATCGTTCAGGATGATTTATTCCAAGCAGAACAAAACTTGAAATCTGTGATTGATCATTATCCGGTTCCAGATGATGGAATTTTGGATGAGGCAAATCAGTTGTGGAGTGAATTGATGCAATTGAAGAACCAACCAAAGAATTTGACGCCTGATACCAATCAGATTATAGAAATTAACGATGAAGAAGGAAACTAGTATGAAAAAGATCTTATCACTTTTATTTTTCGCTTGTACGTTTGTTTCATACGGACAACCAGGTGTTACTGTCATTGCTTCTGGAGATAGATATATCGAACCGGCGTATAGAATTGCATTGAGCCCGAGAATTGTTGACACTACAATTCAAACAGTGATTGTTGAGTATCCTTTGCTTTCATTGAAACATGAAACACAGACAGAGGTAGATCAAATCAATCCGGCATCTATTAAAACAGTTGAGAAACTACCTCAATTGTATAATACATACGTAAAATTGGGCGTGGGAACTGAATTGATGCCAATAGGAGAAGTCTTTTTTGATGCAGGGAGATCGAGAAAATATATTTATGGAGCACATGTCAAGCATTTAAGTTCTTTTGGAAACGTGAAGGATTATGCTCCTTCAACGTTTGACCGCACAAAAGTGAACCTTTATGGTGGTATCAACGAAAAACGCTATAGTTTACGAGGAGATGTTCATTATAATAATCAAGGACTGCATTATTATAGTGCCTCTGATACGTTAGGGCTTGAACGTGATAGCATATCTCAGCGTTATAGTGATTTTGGAATTGATGCGATGTATAAATCGCATAAAAAAGATAGTGCAAACTTGAACTTTCAAGTGGGTATTGCTTACAATAACTATTTGTCGAAGAAACCTGAAAATAAGGACCATGCCGATTGGAGAGCTCGTGAGAACTTTGTAGGTATTACTTCAACAACTTGGTATAAATACAAGAAAGAAACATATGCGGTTGACTTAAATGTGAGATATAATGGATATCGTTATGGAATGCCTGATTCAAGTTTAACAGGTTTAGATTCTGGAATTGTTTTGAATAACACCGTAATCAATCTAAAACCAAATATTACAACTACTCTTCAAGACAATCGTTTTAAAGCAAAAGTTGGACTAGATCTTACATTTGATATTCACAATAAAACAAAGGTTTACATTTATCCTCTGGCAGAGATCAAATACAGTATGTTCAATGATATCTTTATTCCTTATGCGGGAGTTCGTGGTGGGTTAACACAAAGCACTTTCAAAGCTTTAACTCAAGACAATGAGTTCTTATTACCAAATGTGTACATGCAAAATGAGAAACGTCCGATTGAATTTTACGGTGGGATTAAAGGAACGTTAAGTAAGAGAATCAGTTTCAATGCAGGCATCAGTTTTGCAAACGTTAGAGATAAAGCATTGTTTATTACGGATACTACATACTCAATCAGAAACAAGTTTGATGTGATTTATGACACAATGAACGTAACTACAATCGATGCTTCAATTTCGTATCAATTGCAAGAGAAACTCAAAGTTGATGTATTAGGAAAATTCAATTCGTATTCAGCACTGAACAACAGTTATGCATGGAATTTACCTCGTTTAGAGTTTTTAGTGCGTGGATCATATAATCTGTTTGATAAGTTCTTATTCAACCTTGATTTAACACTCGAAGAAGGCAGAAAGGCACTGGTTTATGAAATGGGTGATGATGTTACAATCGAAAATGGACAATATATTAAGAGTTTAGACTTTATTACTGATTTAAACTTGAGTATTGAGTATCGCTATAATAAACGCATCTCTGCATTTGTCGAATTCAATAATATAGCATCCCAGAGATATAAAAGATGGTACAATACACCAGTTCATAGCTTCCAGTTTTTAGGTGGGGTAACATTTAGATTTTAAGAGATGCAAAAGGCCTTTTTAATAGCAGCAATTTGCTTGTTCATAAACAATGCCTTTTCGCAATTCATATTAGATACGCTTACAGTTCATTTTGATTCAGACCAATCTATCGTGATTGATCAAGAAGTTCTAAGTGAGCTAGAATCTAAAGTCATTTCAAACATTCGGCTATACGCATATACGGATTCAGTGGGGAGCACAGCGTATAATAAAAAATTGGCAGAAAGACGAGGTGAAGCTGTGCGTAATCAACTGGCACACCTTACTTCAAACATTGATGTGATTGCCATTGGTGAAAGCCAGAAATATAATGATTTAGCTTCTAACCGGAGAGTAGCCATTGTTATTGTAGGTGAAAACTCACCTGTTATTCCTCAACCAATTATCGAAGAAGTCATCACCTTAAATGTTGAATTTTTACCTGAGCAAGATGTTATTCGAGCTGATTCGTATGATGAGGTTTTAGAGTTTCTGGAGCTGATAAAAACCAAAACATACAGTGCAATAGAACTTCATGGGCACGTTTGCTGTGCGCCTGGACAGGATTTGTCTGAACGTAGAGCTAAAGCCGTCGCAAAAGAACTTGAATGGAGCGGTGTAGATCCAAAAATTATAAAAACCTTTGGTTATTCGAATACACAGCCCTTATTTCCAGAAACAAGTGAAACCAATAAAAGGAAGAATAGGAGAGTAGAAGTATTATTGATAAAATAACTTATTCGCCAACTTCATTTTCGCTTTCTGTAGATGTAGTTCCTGAGTCAGAATCTTCCGCATTAACAATCGCTTTGGCAGGTTGTGGAAAGTACTTCTTTTGGCGAATGAACACCATTACAACTCCCAATGTAATTGACGCATCTGCAATGTTCCAGATTGCAGGAAACACTTCTTTTTTGCCAAGGTAAGGAACCCAGTCCGGCCAATATGCGTGAAACTTAAACATATCTACAACATTACCAAAAAGAAAGCCTGTGTGGCGCGTTTCTATTGTACCAAAAAAGGCACAGTCAGATTCAACCCCTGATCCTGCTAGGTGATTAAAAGGCATACAAGGATCATATTCAAAAGCAAAATCATAGAACATAGAATCAATTAAGTTTCCTGTTGCACCAGCGAAAACAAGTCCAATAGCAATTAAAAATTCTAATCGAACCCCTTTTTTTAATTGTTTAATCCAGTAATAAATCAAAGCACTAATCGCTACAATACGAAAAAGACTTAAAGCAAGTTTATGCCAAGCCTGCGTCCCGAATGTAGTACCAAAGGCCATACCTTGGTTTTCAATATACTCAAGGATAAACCAATCACCCAATAAGGCATGTGATTCACCTGGAGCAAAGGTGCTTTTGATATAAATTTTTATGAATTGATCTAGCGCTAAGATTAGCGTTACAACAATTACAACAATGAGTACGTTTCTTTTCACAAATACTAGCTTTGAGCGTTCTTCGCGTCTATACTTAATGTTGCGTGTGGAACTAGTTTTAAGCGCTCTTTTCTTATCAGTTTACCTGTAACACGACAGATTCCGTAAGTCTTATTTTCAATACGAACTAACGCATTTTGCAAACTTGAAATAAACTTTTCTTGTCGTGCAGCAAGCTGTGCTACCTCTTCACGAGATAATGTGTCAGAACCATCTTCCATCATGTTAAATGAACGTCCAGTATCATTTGTACCATGATCATCATTATGAGACAATGAACCATTTAGTAATGCTAAATCTTCTTTAGCTTCAGCTAACTTATTGTTAATTAGTTCTTTAAATTCTTGAAGATCGCTGTCCGAATATCTTACTGTTGCCATATTTCTAATAGATTTTGGTTGTATTCACCAAGGTTTTAATTGTATTCAATTTTCGCTTTTTCAGCGAAAGGATAAATATAGAATTCTAACTGAAACTACGCAATAAACAATGGATAAAAATGTATCTTCGTAATCATGGTTAAGCTGTTTTTTGGAAATAGATCTTTTGCTTTGGTTTTTTTACCATTGATTATTGCTCTTTTCGGTACTTTAAACTTTATTTTTCCGCATCACAGTCCAGAAGAGCATGTTGTTCTCGGTTTCTGGGGAAAAATAGGAAGTCAACAGTTTTGGCCATACCAAATTGGAGCATTTATTCTAATTCTTATCAACGGAATTCTGATTAACAACATCTTTAATCGCAACGATTTCATGGAAAGAAACAACTATTTGGCATCATTGCTTTATGTGGTTGTTATGAGTTTTTTTCATTCATTTTACTTTATTAGCGGGGCATCTTTAGCTCAAACTTTCTTGATTTTGATGTTTGTTCAGATGTTTAAACTGAATCAGAATGAAGATGGAAGAAGAGCGGTTTTTAATGCCTCTTTTCTATTCGGTATTGCGGCATCGTTATATCCAGTTTTACTCTTGGGAACACCGTTTTTGTTTTGGATGATTTGGGTTGTTAGACCTTTTGTTTTAAGGGAATCTTTGCTTGCAATAACAGGGTTTATTCTACCCCTGATATATGCTGGATTATATGGTTTTTTCTTCGGCGTTAAGGTTGTACGAGAGGGGTTTAGTAGCTCCGCTGGAGAGTGGCAATATTACGACTTTGTCATTTTGTCGTTTTTCGTTTCACTTTTAATTATTACAAGTGTTTCTGATGTTTTAAATAAGATTGGGGCAAGTACAATACGTTTAAAAAAATTGTTCCGAATTTTATTGTTATTGATTGGCTTTTCTCTTGGAATTGCCCTGATCGAATTCTTTGTTTTCGATAAATTGGAGGGATTGGGATTACTTGCTTTTCCATTAATGTTTATACTTCCATACGCTTTTGGAGTAAAAACACCCCGTACTTTTGCCATTATCACCTATTATTTGATTTTTTTCTTCGCTGTGGGTAAGTTTTTCATCCCTTTTGATTCGTTAGGTTTCTAATTATCGTAATTTTGCACCAACCTATTTAATAGATAAAAATGAAGTTTGGAGTAGTTACTTTTCCTGGATCAAATTGCGATGAAGATATGGTTTACGTGCTGGAAAGCATTTTAGACCAAAAAGTTGAACGCCTTTGGCACAAGGATACCGATTTAAAAGGAGTTGATTTTGTAATTCTACCTGGTGGTTTTTCTTACGGAGATTACCTAAGATCAGGTGCAATTGCTAAACTTTCACCAATTATGGGTGAAGTAATCAAACATGCTAACAATGGTGGTTATGTGATGGGAATCTGTAATGGTTTTCAAATCTTAACCGAATCAGGTTTGCTAGAAGGTGCGTTATTACATAACGACAATCAAAAATTCATTTGTAAGAATATTCACTTGAAACGCGTTTCTGGAGAAACTGCTATTACAAAGGGATTAAATGCAACTAAAGCTTATAAAATTCCAATCGCTCATGGTGAAGGAAGATTCTTTGCACCTGATGCTACTATTGAAAAATTAGAAGCAAATGGTCAAATTCTTTTCCAATATTGTGATGAAAATGGTGTTGTTAGTGCTGAGAATAACCCAAATGGATCAATAAATAACATTGCCGGAATTTGTAATGAAGGAAAGAATGTTTTTGGAATGATGCCTCATCCAGAGCGAGCTGCTGATGAAGAATTAGCAAATACGGATGGAAAGGAGATGTTCCTATCTATTTTAGAATACTGTAAATAAGAAATAAAACAATATGCGCGTTTTACTATTAGGTTCTGGAGGAAGAGAACATGCATTAGCATGGAAAATGGCCCAAAGTTCAATGTTAGAAGAGTTGTTTATTGCTCCAGGTAATGCTGGAACAAAACAACACGGAAAGAATGTAAATATTTCAGCTTCAAACTTTGAAGAAGTGAAAGCTTTTGTTCTTGAAAACAACATCGATATGGTTGTGGTTGGTCCTGAAGATCCATTGGTTAAAGGTATTGTTGATTTCTTCGAAGCAGATGATGAAATCTCTAATGTTCCTGTGATTGGCCCAAATAAGGTCGCAGCACAAATGGAAGGAAGTAAAGATTTTGCAAAAGAATTCATGAAACGTCACAACATTCCAACGGCTAAGTATGGAACGTTTACAAAAGATACCTTAGAAAAAGGGTATGCGTTTTTAGAATCGATGAAAGCACCATATGTTTTAAAAGCAGATGGGCTTGCAGCAGGTAAAGGAGTGCTAATTATTGACAACTTACCGGAAGCAAAAAGAGAATTAAAAAGTATGCTTGCTGATGCCAAATTTGGAGATGCAAGTTCTCGCGTTGTTATTGAGCAATTCCTTGATGGAATTGAATTGTCTTGCTTCGTAATCACTGATGGTGATGCTTATAAAATTTTACCCGAAGCAAAAGATTATAAACGTATTGGTGAAGGTGATAAAGGTTTGAATACAGGTGGAATGGGGGCTATTTCTCCAGTGCCATTTGCTAATCCTACTTTTCTAGATAAGATTAAAAATCAAATTATTATCCCTACAATTAAAGGGTTTAAAACGGATAATATCGTTTATAAAGGATTCGTATTCTTTGGTATTATTAATGTGAAAAATGAACCTTATGTAATTGAATATAATTGCAGAATGGGAGATCCAGAAACGGAGGTTGTGATACCACGTTTAAAGTCAGATATTCTCGATTTATTTGAAGGAGTAGCAACGAATACATTGTCTGAATGTGATGTGCAGTTTGACGAAAGAAGTGCAACGACGGTTATGATGGTTTCTGGAGGATATCCAGAGAGTTATGAGAAAGGAAAGCAAATCTATGGCCTAAACGCTGTAACGGATAGTATTATTTTCCATGCAGGAACGGTTTCAGATGGTCCTGCTGTACTTACAAACGGTGGACGTGTTTTAGCCGCTACTTCTTACGGTAAAGATGTTGCAACTGCACTAAAAAAATCGTACGAATCAATTGGAAAAATTGAATTTGAAAAATCAAATTACCGTAAGGATATCGGATTTGATGTACTCTAGTTCTCAGGAATTTGTATATTTATTTCTGTAAAATCAGTAAATGGAGGTTCCTCTTATTGGCATAATTGTCACACTTATTTTTTCCGCCTTTTTCTCTGGGATGGAGATTGCATATATTTCATCGAATCGATTGAAAATAGAGCTGGATAAGACAAAAGGTACCATTAACGGTAAATTTCTTGGTCTCTTCTATAAACATGAATCGCATTTCATTGCCATGCTTTTGCTTGGAAATAATATTGCACTGGTGTTTTTCGGACTTTTTTCCGCAGACTTGCTAGGTGATATTATTGCTTCTTGGGGAGTAACTAGTGAAGGAACAATGTTATTAATACAAACGATCTTATCTACTTTATTGGTACTTGTAACCGCAGAGTTTTTACCTAAAACGTTCGTTCAAATGAACCCGAACGGTTACCTGCGTTTTACGACTGTTCCAATGATTCTTATTTATGTCATCCTGTACATTCCAACTTACATTGTTTTGTGGTTGTCTTCTATATTTTTGAGATTGTTGAAAGTGGATAGTGAGACCAATGAGAAAGTCTTTTCAAAAGTCGACTTAGAAGCTTACGTTCATGATATCAATATGCGAATCAGAGAGGAGCAAGAGTTTGGAAATGAAATGCAAATTTTACAAAATGCATTGGATTTTGATTCGGTTAAGGCGCGTGATTGTATGATTCCTCGAACGGATATAATTTCTGTTGGTGTGGAAGATGATATTGCTGATTTAAGCAAAAAATTTATCGAATCTGGAAAGTCGAAAATCATCGTGTATCGCGAAACTGTAGACAATATCATTGGATACGTTCATAGTTTTGAGATGTTTAAATCACCTGAATCAATTAAACAGATTTTATTACCTATTCCATTTGTGCCAGAAGCAATTCCAGGTAAAGAATTACTTGAACTGTTTACGGAAAAGTCGGGTAATATTGCCGTAGTTGTTGATGAGTATGGTGGAACTGCTGGGATTGTTACAATTGAGGATGTTATAGAAGAGATCTTTGGGGAAATTGAGGATGAACACGATAATGAAGAGTTTATTGAAGAGCGTATTTCAAAAACGGAATTTCGTTTTTCTTCCCGATTGGATATCGACTACCTGAATGAGATTTATGATCTTAACCTACCAGAATCTGAAGAGTTTGGAACTTTGGGGGGAATGATTATTCATCATTTAGCATCTATCCCTGAGGCTGGCACAATGGTTGAATTGAATGATGTCAAATATCATATTGAAGAAGTCAGTCATAATCGCATTGAAGTCGTGCGTGTAGAGAAATAATAAATTGAGAAATTTGTTCCTGTATATCGTAATTGGTTGTTTTTTAACAACGACACTGCCTACTTTTGGGCAAGAAGTTGCGCGTTATGACCTTCCTGAATCTTTAGATGAAATTTCAGGGTTAGAATTGATAAATGACAGTACGCTTGTTGCTATTAATGACGGTGGAAATAAACCTACCATTTTTGTCTTAAACACGAAAGGAAAAGTAATCAAGAAGGTAAAAGTAACCGATGCGGATAATAAGGACTGGGAAGATTTAGCCATTGATGGGAAATATCTTTATATCGGCGATTTTGGGAACAATGGTAATAAGCGAAATAAGCTGGTTATCTATCGTGTTAAAATAAAAGATATCTTAAGTGAAACGGAAATAGAATCAAAAAAAATCAAGTTTAGTTACGCGGATCAAACAGAGTTTCCTCCTTCTAAAAAGAAGTTTAATTATGATGCAGAAGGTTTCATTTGTGAAGGGGATTCTTTAACGATTTTTACAAAATGTAACACGGATCCATGGACAGGAAAAGCGTTTGTTTATAAAATCCCTAAAGAGCCTGGAACATAC
>JBFHHS010000055.1:0-13927 GCA_041596895.1 Crocinitomicaceae bacterium
ATATTGCGCTCAAGATAAATTGTATCTGCGGCAGCCATTAACGGCACTTCCTTTTCAATTACTACGGTATCATTAGTTCGGAACACAAAAAATGAAACAATAACAGCCGCTGCAACACTTGCTGCAGCTTGCCATAACGGGATTGGAACAAGTATACCTTTCCTCTGCTTTTCCAAAACTAGAGGACGAGGTTCAACATCTGCGTAAACAAATCTTGCTTCCGAAATAGCTAATGCCCTCAAACGATATTCATCTTCCGTCATTTCAGAAAGAACAAGGTTTCTTTCCAATAAAGTTAAATCATCGTAAACCTTAGTTTCGATTAACTCTTGAATTACCTCTTGTTGTTTATTCAAAAATTTATCCATCTTAATTCATTTTAAATATCGTTCCGTCATATTGCGGATTAAACTCACTTAACTGAGCCGTAACTTTCTTTGTAGCGTAATAAATACGAGATTTGACCGTGCCTTCTGAAACATCCGTTACCTCAGCAATTTCTTTCACCGATAACTCTTCGATAAAGCGCAAATAAAAAACTTCTTTGTGATTCACTTGTAAAGATTCAATTGCCTCATTTAATGCTGATCTAAACACCTTTTTATCCAATGAACTTTCCTCCCAACTGGCCAAGTCGTTTAACTCGTATCCATCCTCTGAAATAGAAGTATTTGTAGGTTTTCGAAATTCAGACTTACACATATTTGAAGCAATCGTGAACATCCAAGAATAAAACCGCTTTGTCGAATCAAACTGATGATGTTTACTCAGGATCCGCATAAATAACTCCTGAACAAAATCTTGTGATTGATTTAAATCTCCTTTGAACATACGCATGAAAAATCCTAAAACTTTTTTCCCATAACGTGCATGAAGCTCTGTTAAAGCCTCATTGCATCGTTTAGTCCCAAGCAATTCCATCAATTGCTCATCAGAAAATCTTGATATGTCCTTTCGGAGAATCTTCATTACTTCTCGATCACCTCCATAATGATTCTAAAACCAATACTTGGACTTGGAGCAGTGTATTTTTCTTTCGATTGAATTGTACTATTCTTTGGACTAGAGTTCCAGCTACCACCTTTACTTATTCCTTTAGTATCAATCATTTCTGCCACATTTCCGATCATATTATAAATACCGAGATCATTTGGGAAATAAGAATCAACTTTCACTGTATAAAATCCTCCATCTGCAGATTTTGAAGCATTATCAGGAGCTAAATTCACCAAATAGCATCCTTTTTCATTCGTCAATTGATCCTTTAACGTACCGTATTTTTTTCCGTTTGAATTCGAGGAAGCTGCCATTTCCCACTCTTTTTCTGATGGAAGTCTAAATTTTACTTTTGTATAATTACGTTTTCTTTGTTTGTTATATTGATCCGTTAACCAATTGCAATAAACAACTGCTGCATCATATGAAATATTCACCGCTGGATAATCGACATAAGCAGAGTGCCAATGGTATAAATTCTGCATCGGAGTTTGATCTTCTCCTTTATCCATTTTAACCCATTGAGTTGAATCGTAAATAACTTCTTTATATAAATCGACTTGTCTAGAGCGCAACACATTGTTTATAAAAACACTGTACTCACTGTTTGTTACTTCCGTTTTACTGATCAAGATCCCCTCGGATAATTCGGTCATGTTTTTTTCTAGCGATTTCAAATCCAAAAGCATCGTTGAAAATTGAAGACTACTTGACTTCTTGCTCAACTCTTCAATCACTTCAAAAACCTCCCCTTGTTGCCCAGACTTTTCACTAATAGAAACAATCAATTTTTCCAATTGATTCATTTTATATAAATCTTCTGATTTAGCGTAGTGTTTATATAGCTTTAACATCGAAGGCAGGTAAAGAGGCTCAAAACGATCTGCAACTCCATCTGAAATACTAGTAGAGAAACGTTCTTTTAAGTAGTCTATTAAATATCGTTTTTCATAGTTTCTTTTTATTAAACTCACGTTATCGATAGACTCTTGACTATATAAATAGGTCAATCCAGTTAAATACAAATGCTCTTTCTCTTGATAATCTTCAAATTCACGAATTGCTGAAATTGCAACATGCATTGGAATCCCTCTATCATTCTTAAGAAAGGCAGTCAACATCTTTTCTCTCCCGCCTTCTTCTGGAGAAAAATCAATTGATTCCATCCCTAATTCTTCGGTAATTTTCTTTCTGTAATCTTCTAAAGCAACGAGATATGTATTTACAATCTTCACATCTGTTCTAAAATTCTTTGCATATTGAACTATCCACATCGCGAATGTATCATTATCACCACCAGTAAAAACTACAGCATTTGGCTCTAACTCAGAAAGCGCGTTATAAGCCCAATTCAGAATTGCATCAGGAAGTTCATTCGCTTCGAACATTTTCTGACAAACCTTTCTCATTTCTGGGATGTTTCGTGTGGTTTCGTAGTGAATCATCAAATCCCCGAAAATGCGTACATCATTAGGGCTAATTTCATACGCCTTCATCAAGTACTTTAACTCCCCATTATCAAACCCTTTATTCCACCACATTAAATGATTCCCTTCAAAGGTATTCGGGATTTCTTTGTATGCATCAGCAACAATTTGATCACAAAGCGAGTGAAGTTCATTTCTTTGCTCATCCTCCCACGGCATGGTATTCTTTAATTGTCGAGTAGCGTTGTAATAATTATACCAAGCATTTGCATTCTTTCTATCCTTCTCAACTTCAGCTTTCCATAGTCCTTGCTGTGTTTTATACCAAGCTGCATCTTGTCGTTCTTTAACAATACTATAAACCGTTTGAAGCTCCTGTCCGTATGTGAATTGAGTCAAACAAATTGCAATTAAAATTAATATACTTTTCATGTTTAAATTTTTAATGTTAAAGCAGGTACCAGCTTTCGATTTGTGAAAGTAATACTCAAAACATTAGACAACGTTCAATAAAAATGAAAAAAAAAGTGATTTTATTGAAAACAGACAACCTTATCAAATACGAATTGTATTTTTAGAGTAACAAACACTACCCTATGAAGCTATTTAGTTTAAAGTCCCTTTTTTACTTTTTAATCTTACTTGTTGTTTTTCTATTTATTTATCCATTGATTTTTGATGCAAAAATCTTTCTTGGAGGAGACAATGCGAACTATTACATATTGGCAAACGGACTTGCTTCTGGAGAAGGTTATGTAGCTTATCACGCACCTTCATCACCTGCTGCCAATCATTTCCCTCCAGGCTATCCATTCATTATGAGTTTAATCATTCGATTGGGGTACGACTCACTAGAAGCGATGAAAGTTTTGAACGGGGCACTATTGATGCTCTCGTCCTTTTTAATGTTTCATATTGCAATGAAGTTAACAAAGAACAATATTTTATCTATCATATTAGCAGCCTTTGTACTTTTTAATCGAAACTTATTAGAATATTCGACCATTGTTATGTCGGAGACGTCCTTCCTATTTTTCTTGCTTTTAACCGTGTACCTATTCCTTGTATATAAGGATAAATTAGGGAATTGGAAGTCACCTTATTTCTATTTGTTTGGTGCTGCATTGATTGTTTTGATATACATTAGAACACAAGGAGTTGTAGTTTTACTAGCTTTCACTTTTTACTTCCTACTGCTAAAACAATGGAAGGAAGCTGCAATCCTGTTCACGTTTTGCTTTTTAGCGTTATTGCCTTGGCAGATACGAAGCTCAAATCTTGGTGGTAGTACATATATGGCTCAATTGATGCGCGTTGAACCCTATAACGGCGAATCTCCACAAATGAAAATTGGCGACTGGGGAACACGTATTAAAGAGAACGTTGTACGTTATATTTCAAAGGAAATTCCAAACGCGCTGTTTCCGTCGATGAAAGTAACCTATAAAGACCCAAAAACAGGAGAATGGACTCCAGCCCCAGTTACCTATTGGATTGTAGGTTTTTTAGTCATTTTACTTGCTTTACTTGGTATATGGTCAATTCCTGAGCATCGCATCTTTTTCTTTTTATTATTCGCGGGGATATTTTCCATATTAATGCTTTGGCCACAGGTTTGGTTTGGAATTCGTTTCTATTTACCTATGCTTCCTTTAACCTATATGTTTGCAGTACTTGGATTGATGTTCCTTTTTACCAAAATTTTCAAACTTAAATCACCATTAGTAGAATCTAAGCGAATTGCATTATTATGTGTTGTATTCTTATTTTTTCAAATAGGACAAATAAAAGCATTACAATTAAAAGCGGAAGTTGATCACCCTAAGAACTGGAGCAATTTCTTATTGATGGGAAACTGGTGCAAGGAAAACATCGATGAGAATAGTGTTATAAGCAGTCGTAAACCTGCCTTAATGTACGCTGCGTCAAAAATGAAATCTACCGGTTTTCTTTACTCTAAAAATAGAGAAGAGTTTTTTGCTCATCTTGATAAAGACGGTGTAACACACGTTATTATGGAACAACTCGGATTTAATCAGACAGCACTATACTTATATCCAGCGATGCAAATGGAAAGAGAAAAATTTCAATTAGTAAAGCAATATGGTACACGCACAGGTAAAGACAAAAATGGAAAACAACTGAATTCAAAGGTAGCCGTTTGGTGTTTTGAATACCACCCTGAATTAGGATACAACGGTGAATATAAAGATGGTTTGCGCCATGGAAAAGGCACTTATAAGTACAAAGAAGGTTCCGTAATGACAGGTGTTTGGGAAAATGACACACTAAACGGACCTGGTGTTTTGGTTAACAAAGACGGTATAAAGTATGAAGGACTTTGGCAAAAAGGACTTAGACAAGGAAAGATATTAATTACTCCTCCGAATGGTCAGAAAATTGAATCGTTTGCGAAGAATGACACAATTTTACCTGAGGGTTACATTTTAGACGAGCAAGGAAATCGTGTGCGACAGATACGAATTAAGTAGTCGACTTTTTATTTGAGTTAGAGTCTAGTTCAGAAGGATTCGCTTTAACATCCTTAATATTCGTTGATTTAACCTCTGCTATTTTAGATGTATCCTTAGTAGTCGCATCTTTTACCGTTTCAACTACGTTTTCAATTTCCGCTTGAATCGGTTTTACATGAGAATTGCGATTCTTTGGTTGATATTTTATCGTACTATCGATATCATCTGCCATTTGATCTAAAGGTCGACGGATTTCCTCTGTCGTATCTTTAATTAATCCTTCAAGATTTAAGTCTTTTTTCATTTCAGCACCCGACTTTTTAATTTCGTTCTGAATATCATTAGAAGCATCTTTGATTTGGCGAATAGTTCTTCCCATAGTTTTGGCAAGACCTGGAATACTCTTTGAACCGAAAAAGATCAGTACAAAGACCAAAATGAGAAGAATCTCAGAACCCGCTACGTCATTAAGGATTAATAACATGAAACAAAGATAGTTTTTTAATGATTAGATACGTTGGGTAAACCCTGCTTTTTCAGCTGGGTATGAATTAAACGTACCTGTTGCCGAAGAAATTAACTTTCCGTCTTGATTAACAATCTTACCTTCAACGAATAACAAGCGTTTACCAGCCTTAACGATAGAAGCTGTTGCGGAAAGCTGATCACCCAAAAAACCTGGAGCAATAAACGAAATTTTCATTTCAATGGTAGAAACCACACGATTGTGTTCCAGAACTTGAGATAAGGCACATACACCCATCGTTGCGTCCATCAAGGCACTAATAGAGCCTCCATGTGCAGCGATGGGTGTTGCCAAATGTTGTTCAGTCACTGGCATTGTATATACAATTTCACCAGGACGTATAATTTCAAAATCCATCTCCAATAACTTTCCAAAATTATTTGAATTGATATAACCTTGTACTAAAGGATGGTTTAGGAAATCATTCATTATTAAGCTTCTTTTTGAACGTGTACATCCATTTGAGGGAAAGGAATTGACAATCCAGCAGCGTCAAACTCTTTATAAACACGCTCATTCATATCAAAAAATACACCCCAATAATCTTCTGTCTTACACCAAGCTCTAACCGTAATATTTACGGAAGAATCTCCTAATTCACCTAAGGCTACAAGGTTTGCATCATCGTGAAGTACTCTTGAATCTTCAGCAACAAATTTTGCCAAAAGTTCTTTTGCTACTTTTAAATCATCACCATAAGCAATTCCAAAAGACCAGTCAACTCTACGTTTATCAGCCTTTGTATAATTTACAATTGTACCATTTGCAACAGCTCCATTTGCCAAAATAATCACTTTATTATCTAAGGTTTTTAAAATTGTATTAAAGATTAAAACCTCAGAAACTATTCCTTCTTCACCTTGAACTGCAACTAAATCTCCCACTTTGAAAGGTTTAAAAACCAAAAGCATTACACCACCAGCAAAATTCGATAGCGTACCAGAGAATGCCATACCAACAGCTAAACCTGCAGCACCAAGAATCGCTACGAAAGAAGTCATTTCAATTCCCAGTTGACCGATTGCAGAAACTACAATTAAGGCTTTTAAACCAACGGAAGTTAAACTTGACAAGAAAGTTCTTAAGCTTTGATCCATTTCACGTTTCTCAAGAACCTTATTTATTCTTTTAACCAATTTCTTAACGATCCAGAAACCGATTACCAATATGGCAGCAGCTACTAAAATGTTAACAAAATTAGAAACTATGATACCAGTTAATTCACCAGACCTCATTCCTAACATCTCTTCAATCTTGTTCATCTTTTAATTTTTGTTTATTGATTTGACCGTAAAAATAAGTCATCTTTTTTGCATAGCCGGAAAAAGGAAGTGTTTATTATTAGAATAGATTATTTTTGCCACATGTTTTTCATCTTATCTAAAGCATTGCTTTTTTTATTGTCCCCTTTCTTTTGGCTGGTATTACTCGTCTTGCACGCAGGATTTGGCAAGCGATCAAAATGGGTAAAACGTTCAAAATGGGCTGCAGTTGTGGTCTTTCTACTTTTCTCTAACACCTTTATCTTTTCTGAATTCTGTCGCACTTGGGAGGTTCATGGAACAAAAATTGAAACGATTGAAAAGCATGACGTTGCCATTGTACTGGGAGGCATGTTTGAGTTTGACAATGAATTGAATCGTTTAAGTATTAGAAGGCAAGGTGATCGATTATTTCAGGCACTTTCTCTATACAAATCAGGTAAAGTAGATAAGATATTAATCTCTGGAGATTCCGGATATATAACCGATAGAGGATTACATGAGGCCAAACAGGTGAAAGAACTATTAATGCTTTGGGGTATCCCTGAGAAAGATGTTTTAACAGAAGAACTTTCAATCAACACGCATGAAAATGCTGTGGAAACAAAGAAGTTTTTAGATCAATCTTATCCACATTACGATCGTTTTATATTGGTAACATCGGGAATTCATATGAAACGTGCATTAGCCTGTTTCAAAAATGAAGGAATGACATGCACACCATACTCTACAGATTTATATACAAGTTCAGAACGACATTATTATTGGGACCAATTTATTATTCCCAATTTGGACAACTTCAATATGTGGAATAAGCTACTGAAAGAAACTTTCGGTTATGCGGCTTACAAGATCTCGGGATACCTGTAAGTCCCCCTTATTTCTTCTTACGTTTTTTCTTTTTATCTGTTGTTGGCATCTCATCGTCTTCAGCGCCTCCATCGGGTTGAGCTCCAAAAGAAAACGTTTCTCGGCCTTGTTCATCATATCGATGTTCTTCAATACGTTCACCTTTCTTATATAAGATCTTTTGTTTTGTTTTAGAATCCGGGTAATAATCAATAAACCAACCTTCTTCAACGCCTTTTTTATAATTCTTTGAAGATAAAATGTTTCCTTGGTAATAAAACACTTTGAATTCACCATTCTTAGTGCCCATATCCCAGTTTTCAATCTTCAACGGCTTACCGTCGTCGTAATAATACTTACATTCTTCGTCTTTTTTACCTTCTTTATAATTCAGTTCTTCTATTATGACTCCTTCCATATTATAAATCTTAAAAGGCCCCTCCATCACACCATTATTGTAGGTAACTTCACGCTTTATTTTCGATCCTGGGTAATACGATCGTTTAACACCATGGAGGCGCCCATTGTTATAGTTTTCCCATTTGGTTGTATCCCCATTTGATTTAAAGTAGATTTGTTTCCCATGTTTTTGTCCAAGCATATAGTTCATTTCCCATGCCAAGTACTGCGTACTATCGTAATAGTATAACCATTGTCCCGATTCTACTCCTTGGATATGTGAACGCACAACTTGAGGACAACCTGTTTTATAATATGTAGTATCAACACCGTGCTCTTTACCATTCACAAAATTCACCACACGTTCTCGTCGCCCATTCATATGGCAAGTTTCGCATTTTCCTGTAAAAGGCTTATTTGCTCCGGCTGAGTTTACCATATCCTGATTACTTAGATAAACCGTGTTTGTACTCTGATCAAATTCTAACTTACCATTACAGTCAATCAGCCCTACTTCTTTTCCACACTCCCATTCGGCGTAATATTGATTCTTCAAGCGTTTGCCATCTGCTCCATATCTTAAATAACACGAATCTTTGGCTTTTACTTCTGGAATTTGTGCATTTAAATTCAACACAAAAAAACCAATAAATAGAACGAGGAAAAATGATTTCATAGACTTAATTTTGTTTGATAATTATCAATTACTGTTCCGCTTTTAAATTCTCTAAACTCGACCTCATAGCAGGAGTTAATACGATAGAGCATTTTTTACTATTGTCATAACCAACCAGAACAGAACTTCCTTTACAGTATACAATTCCATCCACTGTTAAATTATACCCCATCTTAAAACTTTTATTACCGATTTCGATAACAAACACCTCTACTTCTGGCTTATCATTCAACAACACAGGTCGCAAGTATTCAACCTCATTCTTGAGCAGAATCAACCCGTCAGAATTCCAATCCCACTCCGTACCTAGCATAGCATTAAAATAATGAATTCTAGCAAATTCGAAGTAACTTAAATAGACAGCATTATTGACATGACCTAACGCATCAACATCTGAGAATCGCACTTGAATTTTGGCTGGACTTATTTTCATTTATCTAATTTTTCAAAAGTTGAATTATTACTAATAAACTCAGGCACTATCACCTTCATTTTTACTACAATCTGTTCATTATTCTGAGTTCCAAAGAGCTCAATCAATTCGTTAATACGAGTGATTTGTTCTACTGATTCCTCTCTAATCTTCGCTCGATAAATTTGAGGATGGTGTGTATTTAAAGTGTTCTCTTCCTCTGCCAAAAGCTCTTCGTACAACTTCTCCCCAGGTCTTAATCCGGTAATTTTAATCTGAATGTCCTTTTCCAATTCGAGTCCACTCAGTTTAATCATTTTCTTTGCGAGGTCAATGATTTTCACAGATTCTCCCATATCAAAGACGAATATCTCACCACCTTCTCCCATCGTTCCAGCTTCTAAAACCAATTGGCACGCTTCAGGAATCGTCATAAAGAATCGTGTCACCCGTTCATCTGTTACGGTTATTGGTCCACCCTGCTCGATTTGACGCTGAAACAATGGAATGACAGATCCATTTGAACCTAAAACATTTCCAAATCGTGTTGTAACAAACTTTGTTTCACCTTTCGCGTTGGACGACTGAGCGTAGATTTCAGCAATTCGTTTTGAAGCACCCATTACGTTCGTTGGGTTTACGGCTTTATCCGTGCTAATCATGACAAACTTGTAAACTTTGTTTTCCAGTGAAAGATCGACCAAATTACGCGTACCAAGTACATTAGTCAAGACAGCCTCAGAAGGATTACTTTCCATAAGAGGCACATGTTTATATGCTGCAGCGTGAAAAACGTATTTCGGTTTAAACGTTGAAAACACGTTTTTCATTCGATCATAACTACGAATATCACCGATCACTACCTCAAAATCAAGTCCACTAAACTCCGAAAGCAATTCATTTTGTAAATCGTACAATGGCGATTCCGCTTGATCTAACAACACCAATTTCGCAGGATTGTATTTAGCAATTTGACGAACCATACCACTTCCAATAGAACCAGCGGCACCTGTCACTAAAATCACCTGCCCTTTCAATTCGCTGCTTATTTTCTCTTCATCCAGTGAGATAGGTTTTCTACCTAAAAGATCATCAATCTTTATTTTAGCAATTTGCTTCGAAGAAAACTCGCCATTAATCCAGCTTTTTGTACTAGGTACTTTATGTACACTAACATTATTTGCCAAGCAAATCTCAGCCACACGTTTCTTATTCGATTTATCCGGGTTTTGAATGGCAATAATCACCAAGCTCACTCCTTCTTCTTTAATTAACTTCTCTAATTTTGACGAGTTATAGATATTCAAACCTTCCAAACGATTTCCAACGAGCTTTGGATTATCATCAATAAAACCAATAATCTTTTGTTTACTCATAGCGTCTTTTTCAATGGTACGCTTCGTAATTAACCCGCTAATACCTGCGCCATAAATAAGTACACGATCTTCTATTTCTTTGTTTTTAATGGACTCCATGTAAATTAACTTCACAGCGAAACGAGAACCTAAAAGTAACACCGCTGAAGCCAAGAATTCAATC
This sequence comes from Crocinitomicaceae bacterium, assembly GCA_041596895.1. GTDB lineage: Bacteria > Bacteroidota > Bacteroidia > Flavobacteriales_D > Crocinitomicaceae > UBA4466. The sequence continues at coordinate 10,561 of JBFHHS010000055.1, forward strand.
AAAAGGACAGATGTTGGAAATAAGTAATAACCATCAAAAAATGCAGATCGTACAAAACCTAGAATAGCAAAAGTCACTGTTGAAACTAAAGTTGCTAAAATGATTCTTCTTAAATCTTCCGTAGAAGTATGACGAACTAGTCCTTTATGTATTTTGAACAAGTAGAAAACTACCAATTTAACCAGAATATAAATTCCAATTGATTTCGAAAGAATACTCCATTCTTCTCGAATCAATGCGGCATCCGCTTTCAGATCAAAACGAATGATATAAGCAAACAACAGTGCAAATAAGGATAGTAAAATATCCAAAATGATAATAATCCAGCGAGGTGTATTTGACTTAGGTAAAATCATGGTACAAGATACAAATTGAGATCGATTCTATGAATAAAGTCCACCGTTAAGGTTTATAGTTTGTCCAGTAATATACTCTCCTTCATTAGAAACGAGCCATTGTATGGTTTTAAACACTGATTTAGGATCTCCTAAACGATTTGCCGGAATAGAACCAATTATTTCTGTTTGCATTTCAGCAGGCACGTCATCAATCATTCCAACGTTAAAATAACCTAAAGCCAATGCATTAACGGTTACTCCTGAGCTGGCAAGTTCTTTTGAAAGTGTTTTTGTTAAACCTATTAACCCTGCTTTTGATGCTGCGTAAGCCGCTGTTCCGATGAAACCAGTTTGAGCAACCACGGATGTTATGTTTACAATCCTACCCGATTTTTGCGCTCTAAAATGTGGCGTTACATGTTTTGACAAATAGAAAGGAGCATCAAGATTAATGGCCATTGTTTCTTTCCAAGAAGAAGCCTCTGTTTTCCAAGACATCGCACTTCGAGATATCCCAGCATTATTAATCAATACATCAATTCTACCAAATCTTGAAATAATGCGCTCAACCAGCTGAGCAACCTGATTTTCGTCGGTTAAGTCCGCTTGAAAATGTGCTATATTTTCCGATTCATCCAATTGAATTGCATTGCGATTATATTGCAAGGCAAGTTTTACATTTTCCTGAGAAAACAAAGATGCAATTGCACCTCCCATTCCACCAGAAGCACCGGTGATTAATATTACTTTTTGCTCCATTTATTTTTAATTCTTCTTGCTAATTTAAACCAAATTGGGGCATTATTGAAGGTGTAACCGTAATATGTCACATCCTTACCTCCCAAATTGTGATTAAAGCGTTTTACTCCATCTATACGTGAACCTCCAAAATCAAACTTCTTATGTTCTTGATCTGCATCTCTAATTGCTCTATCCAAGCATGCGTACATTCCACCTTGCTCTTTGCAGGATTTAGAAACGGTACCTTTCAAATAAAGCAGTGAGCCCTTATCGTTGATACAAACAATTCCACCTTGACCTTTTATCTCATAAACTGAAATCCGATTTTCTTTTTTAGCGGCTTGAAATAATTTAGACAAAGCATGAATTGAAACCTCATCAATTCCATTGTATTTACCTACAAGCTCACTTTTCACAATATTCTCGATTCCCGAATAATCCTTGGAAACTAAAACTTCTAACTCACTCTTCATGGCCTTTTTGAGTGATCGTTTTGCTTGAGAGCCCAATTTTCTTTCTACATTAACTTCAATGGATTGATAAACATATGAATCGTACTTCACTCCCAAAATCGGTTGTTTAATAGAGACCTCAATGTTCGAAAATTGTCCTTTTATTTTTTCTTGAATTTGCTTAAAATCAGATTTTGCACCTAACCATTCAATGTATCTGACAAAGATTGGTGTGTATAATGTCTTCACCCCTAAGCGCACGCTATACGGCAGTGCAATACCGCTAGAATAATCATTATTGACCAAGACGCACCAGTTTTCTGCTGTGGCATCTAAATACCAACTGTACGAAAATACACTTGCATTTTCCGATGCAGAAACCAACTTATTCCATCGCTCAATATCGATATGTTCACGTTCTATTATTTTCACAACTCTTTCACAAACGAAGTGAATGTATGTTTCTTATGATTTCGAGCGATAAACTCTGCCACTTTATTCATTGAATAAAGTGTATTGCCTTTCGGGTGACCGATAATCACCATTTCTTCATGATTCAAGTTCTCCGACTTATTCAACGCCGCCTCCAACTTTTTCGCGTAATAGCCATCCGTTGAAACATGTGTAGTAATATAACTTGTTAATGAAGAAAACTTTCTTCCACCTTGACTCACAAAGACGCCATCACCGATCATTTTATGTTTTGCAGGAAACAATTTCCCTAACCCATAAAGCCACCAATAAAAAGAAGGGCGATATCTAAATGAAGCAATTGGATACTCTGTAAACGTTCCATCCTCGACCTCTTCACAAACGTCACTTTCAAAGCGATACTTCGATTTAAGTGGTGCATTTCTGAAATCAACATTGTAATCATTCGTGACTAAATATCCGTTATGAAAAACACTCGAATCGATTTTTAAATCAAGTTCTTTAAACACTTCCATCAAATCCGTAAATGGTTGGATGCACCAACCTCCGGCTCTGAACACAGTGACTTTTCTTCCAATCAAAGACTCCAAGTAGGATTTGTACGAACGGATAATATTGGCGCGTTCTTCATCATTAAAATCAGACAACTTATATGCATTGTGTGTATTCATTTTCCATGAACCTTCTGAAAAAGTTGATCTTTCCCAATGTGGATGAATGTGTAATTGAACATCGTGTCCGAGATCAATCATTGTATTAATCTGAGCTTTAACTTGGTTCACCTCATCAGTCAATTCAGGATAACGATCGGCCTGAATCAGATATCCCACATCAACAAAAAACGTATAGGAAACATCTTTCCCTTTTGCCAAATTGAATAAATCAGAAGTAGGCTCGAGCATACACTTCTGTACAGTTCCGGCCTCTTTACCAAAAAACAATTCGTAGTCAAACGTTAAGAATATCTTCATCCTTGCGAAGATAATTGAATTCACCGTTTAAGTTGAATGAAATCCGAATTAGTTATATTAGATGTATGAAACAAACAATGCTTTTATTCTTTCTTCTAATTTTAACTTCTACTGGCTCAAGTTTCGGTCAAGAGATTGCGGAAAAACAGGTGAAATTTGCCAATAGTTTCATCCAAGCAGTAAGTGATCATAACTCAAAATCTATTCTCAAACACTTGGAAAAGAATTACAAGAAAGAACAGCTAGAATTTCTTGGAGGAAGAACAGAACAGTTCATTAATGAATTATTTGGTGGCGTGGACATTTCATCAGACGATTACATCAACATTAAATACAAAAACATCATTCGAATTGAAATTGCCGAAGTCATCGAAGAACAAGACGGGTACACATACGTTTTTAGAATTCTTGATGGTAAGCATGATGTATTAAG
>JBFHHS010000056.1:0-13874 GCA_041596895.1 Crocinitomicaceae bacterium
GCTTATGCGAAAGGACACTCTAGATAAAGTGGGATTATTAGATGAGTCCTTCTTTATGTACGGCGAGGATATTGACTTGTCTTATAGAATAACTTTGGGCGGTTATAAAAATTACTATTGTTCTGATACTAAAATCATTCATTATAAAGGAGAGAGCACAAAAAAAAGTTCAGTAAACTATGTTTTTGTTTTTTACCGAGCGATGATCATTTTTGCGCAGAAACATTTCTCTGGAAAAAATGCCAAACTATTTTCCATTCTAATCAATTTCGCGATTTACCTGCGCGCCTTTTTGGCAATTGCACTTCGAATTGCGAAAAAAATGTTTCTGCCAACAATAGATATAGTTTACATCATATTTGGATTGTATGCGTTAACCAATTATTGGAAAATGTCCGACATAGAATTCCCTGTTGAGTTAATCAAATACTCCATCCCCACCTATGCATTAATCTGGTTATCTACAAGTTATTTTAACGGCGGCTATGACACACCTATAAAACTATTTAAATTCATCAAAGGTGTTTTTATCGGCACTTTGATTATTCTCCTCGCCTACGCTATCCTTCCTAAGTCTTGGCAATTCTCAAGATTGTTTATTTTTATTGGTGCTGGATGGACCATTGCTTACTACACTATTTCAAGGATCTTTTTACATTTTACGATTGGAAAGCAGTTTAAACTTCGAGTAAAATCAACTAAGTCATTTGGAATTGTAAATGATAACGATTTGGAGGTTAGTCGCATTGAAGATTTAATCCGTCACACCAATGACAACATTTCCGCTATTGAAAAAATTAAACCCAATACAATTCAAGACATTAACGATGGGGATTATAGCGAGATTATTTTTAGTGCCAAGAACCAAACTTACACACAAATAATCGATTGGATGTCGCAACTCAATTTTGATTCAACAGACTATAAAATTGCGCCGGATGCTGAAAATTATTTAATTGGAAGCAATTCAATTGATACGGCTGGAGAATTGTATATTTTAAACTTGAACAATCTAGTTACAAAAGAGAATAAAAGAAAGAAAAGACTATTTGATTTTATTTTTTCCCTATGTGGACTTATTCTTGTTCCATTTATTATTTGGAATTTCAATAATAAATCTCAGTATATTAAAAATTTAGTTCAAATCTTACTCGGAAACATCTCGTTCATTGGCTTCTCTGAAGAAGTAACAAAAAAAGATGTAAGATTACCAAAAATAAAACCCGGACTACTTGTTCCTGGCGACATTATGGAATCTAACGATACACAGATTAACGAAAAACTAAACCTTTTATACGCTAGAGACTATTCAATGCGTAAGGATTTTTCTATCCTCTTAAAGGCCTGGAAAAAGCTAGAAGAATAAAACCTTACTCTCTTCTATTGACAAAGAGGAAATTTCGGTTATTTTTGTATTCAGAAATACAGACTCTTTAATATATATATGTCACAGATAGAAATCAGACTTCCTAAAATGGGAGAAAGCGTAACAGAAGCAACAATAACTAATTGGTTAAAAAACGTTGGCGACACTGTTGAGATGGATGAGCCATTAGTAGAAGTAGCTACTGACAAAGTGGATAACGAACTACCTTCTGAAGCTGAAGGGACTTTAGTGAAAGTACTTTTTGAAGAAAATGATGTTGCTCAAGTTGGTGATGTAATCGCAATTATCTCTACAGATGGTTCGGCTCCAGCAGATACTCCAGCAAAATCAGAGACGCCTGCAGCGGTCATCGAAGAACAAGTTACTGCAGCAGTTGAAACTGTTACTTCAAATAGCACTGCTCCTTTAGGAAAGGCAAGTGCTTCAGGAAAATTCTTTTCTCCACTAGTTCGAAGTATTGCTGAAAAAGAAGGGATTTCTATGTCTGAATTAGAATCAATTGTTGGTTCTGGTCAAGGTGAAAGAGTGACTAAAAAAGATATTTTGGCATACATTGCTGGTGGACGTGTAAACAACAGTGTAGCTGCACCCGTTGTATCAGCGCCTGCTGCATCAGTACCATCTGTTGACAAACAAGCATCATCAGCTCCGGTTGTTAATAATAACGGAGGTGGATTCTTAGGAAACATAAAAGAACCAATCGTTACTGCAGGTCCTGATGATGAAATCATTGAAATGGATCGTATGCGTAAAATGATTGCGGATCATATGATTATGTCAACACATGTTTCTCCACACGTTACAAGTTATGTTGAAGCAGATGTAACTAATATTGTTAACTGGAGAAATAAAGTTAAGAAAGGATTTGCAGAGCGTGAAGGCGAAAACATCACTTTTACTCCAATCATTATGGAGGCTATTGTAAAAGCAATTAAGGATTTCCCAATGGTTAATGTTTCTGTTTCTGGAAATCAAATCATTAAAAGAAACAATATTAATATTGGAATGGCTACTGCCCTTCCTTCTGGAAATTTAATTGTTCCAGTAATTAAAAACGCAGACAGGTTAAACTTAACTGGATTGACTAAATCTGTAAACTCTCTAGCTAATAGTGCGCGTAACAATGCGCTTAAGCCTGAAGATATTCAAGGAGGTACGTACACTGTAACAAATGTCGGTACATTTGGAAATGTGATGGGTACACCAATTATTAATCAACCACAAGTGGCTATTTTAGCATTGGGAGCAATTAGAAAAGTTCCTGCTGTTATAGAAACTCCAGATGGTGATTTCATTGGAATTAGACAAAAAATGTTCTTATCACACTCGTATGACCACAGAGTTGTTGATGGGGCTCTAGGAGGACGATTTGTAAAACGAGTTGCTGAATATCTTGAAGCATTCGATATGAATCGTGAGTTCTAAATTTAATATACACTAACACTAATCACTATGAACAAATTTAAAAGCCTACTACTATTAGTCGCTTTTCCTATTGTAGGGTTCTCTCAAATGACGGAACTTGAAGTAAGGGAAATGACTATGACTGCTAGCGAGCAACAACTTGTGTTCGAAAGTTCTCAAATGATGCAACAAAACTTCCTGTATCATGCAGAAATTGTTGTGGATAAACTTTTGACTTACAACCCGCAAAGCCCAAATTACAATTATAGAAAAGGGTTTATTGTACTTGAGTCTCGTCGTGATCAAGACTTGGCAATGCAATACTTGAAAGTTGCAGTTACTGATGTAGATAAAAACTATGACCTGTATTCTGGTAAAGAGCAAAGTGCTGCAATTGATGCATACTATCACTTAGGTAGATGTTATCATTTAAATGAAGATTTGACTAATGCGCGCAAGTATTACAATCTTTTTATTGAGAACAGTACAAAGAAGTCAAGTCTATTGGATATGGCTAAATTAAAACTTGTACAATGCGATGTTGCTCAAAGTCTAATTGCAAATCCTAAAAGTGCGATAGTTAAGAATATTGGAAACCAGGTTAACGGGAATACTCCTGAATATGCTCCTGTAGTTTCATTAGATGGTACTTCACTTTATTTCACATCACGCCGTGGTTGGGAAGATAACAGTTCGGATGAATTTAAAGATCCTATGTTGAATAACTTCCCGGAGGATATCTATGTAAGTTACCAAGATTTTGAAGGTGCTTGGACATCTCCTGAAAAGTTAGCATTCTGTAACAATGAAATGAATGAGGCTACCATTGCCGTCAGTTCGGATGAACGAAAAATCTTTGTATATCAAGATGCTACAGGTGGTGGAGATATCTACTACTCTAATTTTGGAGGGAACAAGTTTGAAGAATTAAATAAATTAGATTACAATGGCGTTAACTCAAATTCATGGGAAACACACTGTACGTTAACTCCTGATGGAGAAAATATGTATTTTGTTTCTGACAGACCAGGGGGATACGGTGGTAGAGATATCTACAGAATTGTAAAATTACCAAATGGAGAATGGTCTAAGGCTCAAAATATGGGACCAGAAATTAACACGCCATATGATGAGGATTCTCCTTTTATTGCCATCAATAATAAAACACTTTACTATTCTAGTAATGGTCCTGCTAGTATGGGAGGATTTGATGTTTTTGTCACTTTTAGAGATGAAGACAACAATTGGTCAATACCTGTAAATATGGGGTATCCTATTAACTCTACCGGTGATGATATTTTTTATACAACTACTGTAGATGGTTTAAGAGGTTATCTTTCGTCTTTCCGTAAAGATGGGTACGGTGAAAAGGATATTTATGAAATTCAAAACGATTATCTTGGAAACAGACCTATTAGTAGTTTAGTTGGTGTTATTGCAACAACAGACGGTACTCCTATTCCTGAAAACATGAGCGTTAAGTTAAAATGTTTGGACTGTGAACGTGCAGAAGATAAGGAATCTGAGCCTCGAATTAAAAATGGTCGCTATTTTGGACTATTACAACGTTGTAAAGATTACGAAGTTTCGTTTTTCGAAAATGGAGAGCTAGTGAAAACTGAGCCGTTTACAACTAAATGTAACTCAGAGAATGAAGAAATTGTAAAAGATTACATTATTGGTCGTTATACATTGGCTGGAACAATAGCTGACGTGCAGACAACTGAACTTCTACCAAATTCTACTGTAGAATTCATCAATCCTGAAAATGGCGAAGTTTTTGAAACTTACACAACTGACGCCAATGGTGCATTTAAATCTAATTATTTAGATAATGCTGAATTTGAAGATAAAATCCGTTTTGATGTTAAGGTAACTAAAGATGGATACTTAACTCAAACGTTTGTTGTTGATGAGGTTTTAGGAATGAATTCTAATATTTCCCTAGACTACTTAATTAATAAGTCTGAAGTTGGTGTTGATATAGCAACTGTTTTTGAATTGAACCCGATTTACTTCGACTTGAATAGTTCGGTAATAAGACCAGATGCGGCACTTGAACTAGACAAGATTGTTAAGATCATGAATGAAAACCCTTCAATTAAAATAGAATTAGGTTCACACACCGATTGTAGAGCAACTAAGAAATACAATACTTGGTTATCCAACAAAAGAGCTGTTTCTTCTGCTAACTACATCAAAGCTAGAATTAAAGATAAAAGTCGTATCTATGGTAAAGGATATGGTGAGTCTAAACTAGTGAACGACTGTGGCTGTGAAGGAGACGTTGTTTCTGATTGTTCTGAGGAGGAACACCAGGCCAATCGTAGAACTGAATTTATGATTGTTAAGAATTAACATATCAACACTTTAACCTTGAAAAGTCCGGAATTTATTTCGGACTTTTTTTATACCTTTACTGTTGTAACTTATTGCTTTTTACTACGTAACCTTAAAATTGAATATTTGTTACTACGTCCATTAATGGTCATTCTATGAAAATAAAACATACTATTACAGCCGCCTTGTTATTTACAAGCACATTTCTTTTTTCGCAAACTGAAGCTGAAATTCGACAAATTGCGCAAACAGCACCTGAATCACAATTAGTAATGCAAAATTCTACCCTGATGCAGGATGGAATGTTGTATTACGCAGAGATCTTAGCAGATAAACTTTTAACGATTAAACCACAAAGTTCTAACTATCACTATAGAAAAGGATTTTTGGCCTTAGAAATACGAAAAGATTACGAGGAAGCTATCCCCCACTTTGTGATGGCAACAAAGGATACAGATGCTAATTTTGATATGTACTCAGCAAAAGAAACAAGTGCTCCAACAGATGCATTTTTTCATTTAGCTACATGCTATCATTTAAATGAGGACATTGATAAGGCAGAAGAGAACTACAATAAATTCAAAGAAGTTTCAAAAAAGAAATCAGAATTACTTCCAGTCGTAGAACTTCGTTTAAAGCAATGTGCTGAAGCTCGCAAATATATGGGAACTCCTGTCAATGTCTATTTAAAAAATATTGGTTCGGCAATTAACACGGATTATCCAGAGTATAGCCCGGTTGTATCGCTAGATGGTTCTGCACTTTACTTTACTTCGAGAAGAGCTTGGGAGAACAATGAAACGGATGAGTTTAAGGATCCAAGAATTAATCAATACCCAGAAGATGTTTATGTAAGTTATAGAGACTTTGACTCAACATGGACTACACCTATTCGTCTTGAATTTTGTGGAAAGCAACGAAATGAAGCTACAATTGCAATTAGCTCTGATGAGCGTAAAATCTATCTATACGAAGATTCTACTGGTGGTGGAGATATTTACTTTACCGACTTTTATCATGCGAAATTTCAAGATATTGAGAAATTGAATATCGCAGATATTAATTCTGATTCATGGGAAACTCACTGTATGATGAGTCATGATAAAAAGAAATTCTATTTTGTGTCAGATCGCGAAGGTGGATTTGGAGGTAGAGATATCTACGTATGTAACAGAATGGAGAATGACACTTGGTCTGAACCAATTAATCTTGGCCCTAATGTCAATGGCCCTTACGACGAAGATTCTCCTTTTATTTCAATCGATAATAAAACGCTTTACTACTCTACAAATGGAGAAAACAGTATTGGGGGATTTGATGTAATGAGAACAACATTACTTGAAGACGATACGTGGACAGCGGGTGAAAATCTTGGATACCCTTTTAATTCTACGAATGACGATATATACTATACGACTACACTTGATGGTAAAAAAGGATATTTAACTTCTTTTAGAAAAGATGGCTTCGGAGAAAAAGATATTTATGAAATACATAATGATTACTTAGGTGTTAAAGATATTGCTGTTTTAAAAGGGTTAATTAAAACCGTTGATGACAAACCAATTCCTGAGGATTTTGCAATTAATGTACGTCTTGTTTGTGTTGATTGTGAAGAAGGAAAGCAAAGTAGATATGTATATCCGCGTTTAAGAGATGGTGTGTTTATGACAGGATTAGAACCGTGTAAGACGTATAAATTGGAATATATGAATGTTACGGATGAAGTGGTTATGCATAACGATGCATTTTCAACTGAATGTGATGAAGCGTATCAAGAAATATACAGAGAGTTATTACTTGATGTTGATAAACGAATCATTATCATACCAGAAGACACGCTTGAATTAGATACAATGATTGTTGAAAATTATCCGAATTTAGAGTTCATGCACTACTTTGATTATAACAAGAACAAACTAAGTACGAAAAAGGGTGATTTGAAAACTTTCGTTAAAGACGTTGAAGCTCAATTAGCTGATGGTCGTGAAAGCATCACAATAAACATCTATTCTTCTGCATCGCAAGTTCCAACAAGAACATACAAAACAAATGAGAAGCTTACAGAGATTAGAGCTGAGAACATGAAGTACGATTTGATTTCATACTTTGAAAAGAAAGAAGAAAATAAAGGAAAAGTAAATGTTGTTATTGTAACAACTGTTGTTCAAGGTCCTGCATATGAAAAGGATTCGAAAAACAAGGATAAATACACACCTTACCAATATGTTGGTTTAAAAACTGAATAATCAGAATAAAAAATAAAAGAGTCCGGTTCTACCGGACTTTTTTTTGCGCTCTACTTCCCTATCCTTATATTTACCACATGAATATTGAACTAAAAAAATCACTTGCAATTTTTGACCTTGAAGCTACCGGACTTAGCGTCACACATGACCGAATAGTTGAAATCGCCATAGTCAAAATTAATCCGAATGGAACAAGATCTGAATTCCATAAGCGCATCAATCCTGAGATCCCTATTCCAAAGGAAGTGAGTGAAATCCATGGCATTTATGATGAAGACATTAAAGATGCTCCAACATTCAAAGAAATCATTCATGAATTAGAAGCTTTTATTGAAAATGCCGATTTAGCAGGATACAACTCAAATAAATTTGATTTGCCTATGCTAGCAGAAGAATTACTGCGTGCGGGTAGCGAAATTGATTTATCTATAAAGAATCACATTGATGTACAGAACATCTTCCACAAAATGGAACAACGTACCTTGATTGCAGCTTATAAATTTTATTGCAATAAAAATCTTGAGAATGCACATACAGCTATGGCCGACGCCGATGCTACTTGGGAAGTTTTAGATGCTCAAATTTCACGTTATGATGAGATTCAAAGTGACGTTCCTTTTTTAGCTAACTTTTCTAGTTATGGCGATGTATCACGCTTAGATTTCGCGGGTAGGTTAGCATTGAATAAAGAAGGAGTAGAAATTTATAATTTCGGAAAGCACAAAGGAAAAACAATCAAAGAAGTATCAATTGCTGAACCAGGTTATTACGGTTGGATGATGGATGCTGATTTCCCGAGATACACGAAACAATGCTTAAAAAAAGCAATGGATAAAGTAAAAGCCGAGAAAAAGAATCCAGTTGAAGATGACGCCAGCTTCGATGATAAATTAAATGCACTAAAGAATAAATTTAAGTAGATGAAAGTTATTTGTATTGGTAGAAACTACGCTAAACACGCGAAAGAAATGAATGCGGAAATACCGACTACACCTATGTTTTTTATGAAACCTGACATAGCGGTATTACGACCTGAAACTCCATTCTTCTACCCTAGTTTCTCAAAAGAGATACATTTTGAATGTGAATTGGTTGTTAAAATTGATCGCGTAGGTAAAAACATTGCAGAAAAATTTGCGCATAAATACTATTCAGAGATTGGACTTGGGATTGATTTTACAGCACGTGATTTACAACAACAATGTAAATCAAAAGGACACCCTTGGGAAATTGCCAAATCATTTGAAGGAAGTGCTCCAATATCTAAAGATTTTATACCAAAAGAGGAATTAAATTTAGATAATCTTTCATTTAGCCTAAAGCAAAACGGTACAGTTGTACAAGAGGGAAACACAAGTGATATGATTTTCAGAATTGATCAATTAATCGCTTATGTATCACAATTTATGACTTTGAAAAAAGGTGATTTGATTTATACTGGAACTCCAGAAGGTGTTGGGCCGATTGCAATTGGAGATGAATTAGTTGGAGCAATTGGAGATCGTGAAATGTTCAATGTGAAAGTAAAGTAATTACTTCCCAGTACCTTTAAAGATAATCAAGACTGTATAAAGCATTATTTTAAAATCTAAAGAAAGACTTCTATTTTTTAAGTAAAGAAGGTCATACTTCATACGGTCAAGCATTTGATCCACGTTTTCAGCGTAACCATACTTAACTTGTCCCCACGATGTTATTCCAGGCCGCACTTTTGTCAATTCCAAAAACTGAGGTTCACGCTGAACAATTTGATCTATAAAAAATTGACGCTCAGGTCGTGGCCCAACTAGTGACATATCTCCAATTAACACATTGTAAAATTGAAGGAACTCATCCAATCTCGATTTACGCATAAAACGTCCAATGCTAGTTATTCTTGGGTCATTCGAAGAAGATAATTGAGGTCCATTCTTCTCAGAATCGATAAACATCGTTCTAAACTTTATAATTTTAAATGTTTTACCATTTTTTCCTATACGATCTTGTTTAAATAGGATTGGTCCTGGTGATGATGCTTTAACCAAAATTGCAAGTACAATAAATAGAGGTGTTAAAAGGATTAACGCTATCGCTGAAGCAACAATATCAAAAAAACGTTTAAATGTTCGCTGCCAAACGGGCATTACCTCAGAATTAACATCAATCAACAAAGCCCCAAAAATGTTGTTCATCTCCACGGTTCCAGAAAGAATATCATACATATCAGGTAAAATTTTGATACGAACATCTCCCCCTTCCAAGCGTGAAATAATATTTTTCAAGCGATCGTGTTCTACACTTTCTAATGCAATTATTACTTCTTCAATTTCATGTTCACGCATTACAGTTTCAACATCATCAACGTGACCTAAGTATGGCAAATCATCTTTTAATAGCTTATCAATTCCATTAATATTTACAAAACCTACAAATTGATGGCCACTCCCTTTAGGCAATTCATTTATCTCACGATAAATATCAACTGCTTTATCACTACCACCAACGATAAGAGTTTTAAACCCTGATTTACGATTGTGAATTTGTTTAACAACATAGCTAACAAGAGCCAAACGTGGAATGAAAGTGATCATAAAATGAACACCAAAAAGCAAAAATACAGAAGAATAATACTGTCTATACCCGTTAATTTCATCATCCAATAAGAACATGAAGAAAATTCCAATAGATCCAATCAAGGTTGCAGAAAAAGTCAACACAAGCGTTTTTAATCGATAAAGTCGTCTTACATCTTGATACGTTCCTTGCAACATATACAAAAACAACCAGGCAATTGGTAACACTGCAATTCCGATGTAAAAGGCGCTATTCACAGTAAACTCAACATTCTCAATGTTTGTTTTACGCAAATAATAAAAGAGAGACCACGCCAACAATGCAGAAAGCCAATCAAATAATACAAGAAGAAAAGTGAGGAATTTTGAATTCATCTAGAAATGCACAGCTTTAACGTTGTCGATGTTTATTTCAGCCGAAACTACCCCACTTGGTAACAAAGCATCTAATGTAAATTCAAAATATTCTGCAGAAGTAGATCCAGAGACAACTTCTCTTAAATCAATGTAAATTTTCTTCCATTGCACTTCACTTTCGAACTGTTTGTTCAATCTTACTAAAGGATTAGTAAAACCATCCGTTGAACTTAATGCTAACAATCCAGTTGTAAGATCAGCGGTATTGTGATAGTCAATCTCTAAATAGCAATCAACCCCTTTTGGCAAACCAATTGGTGTCCCTGATCCTGCAACATTCGTAGAACCGATATATACATTATCTGAACTCGTTAGTGAAATCCGACCAAATTGCCCTTCATTTATGACTGGGTCTAAAACGGAAGCATCAGAAGAAACCACTAAGGTTGCCAATGATCCATTCCCATCGATAAACTCTTGAGACGTATCTTCAAAATCTTCAATCCAAAATTCCGTTGCTGTGGCATACATTGTTACAGGGTCGATGTGATAAGTTTCATTTTGAACTAAATCCATCGTTACTACATAAGGCTCAAAAAATGGATACTTCACTTTAGTTGCAGAGATACCGTTAGCATGTATACCAGGTATCATTCTTATTTCTTTCGTTCCTTCAGATAAAACTGGCACTTTAAATGGAACCTCAAAAACACCTACAAGCGAATTATCTACATACAACCAAACATCTTTAATCCCGTGAGTTAATACTCCTGGTTTATAATAATCGGCTGCGTTTTCATCAGGGTTTGTAATTAAATCCCATTCTGTAACTTCAATCCAAATTGGATCAGGATTATTCTTGATACACCCGCTAAACAGCGTAACAATTGCTAAAAGTGATACTAATATTTTCATAAGTCTTTACGTAGTAAATTCAGAACGCAAAAGTCGTTTAGATATTGTTTAATACTTGTGAAGAAGCTGATTTTAATTTATCTACAATTTTTTGAGCAATATCAAGGGCTAAATAACCATCTTCAATTGGCACAATAGGTGTTGTATCATTAACAATTGCTTGATAAAACGTAAACAGCTCTTCTTTAATCGCATTTGTTGGCTCGAGGTCAGGTTTATCGAACAAAATTTTCTTAACCGGTTTCCCTTCCCCCATATCAAATACCATATCAAAAGGTCCTGGTTCCCCTTCTACATCCTGCATACTAACAACCTCCATTTCTTTCTCTAGAAAATCGACACTGATATATGCATCTTTTTGAAAGAAACGTGATTTACGCATATTTTTCATGGAAATACGACTTGCAGTTAAGTTGGTCACACAGCCGTTATCAAATTCAATACGTGCATTTGCAATATCTGGCGTATCACTAACAACAGCGACACCAGAGGCTGAAATGCGTTTAACACCAGATTTCACAACACTTAAAATAGCATCTAAATCGTGAATCATTAAATCTAAAACAACCGGAACATCAGTACCACGAGGATTAAACTGTGCCAAACGATGCGTTTCGATAAACATTGGACTATCAAAGTATGGTAGTGCAGCTTGAAAAGCAGGATTAAAACGTTCTACATGACCTACCTGAACTTTAACACCAGCTTCATGCGCCAATTCAATCAGTGTTTTAGCCTCTTCCACTGTTTCGGTTACGGGTTTTTCAATAAACACATGTTTGCTTTTTCTTAACGCTTTTGAAGCACAATCAAAGTGAGTCAGTGTTGGTGTAACAATATCAACACAATCTACTTCATCCAATAAAGATTCGATTGAATTAAAACGTTTGATATTAAATGTTTCCATGGCTGTTTTAGCATTCTCATCATTGGGATCAAAAAAACCAACAAATTCAAATTCCTTATTCAATTCCAGTAAGAGTCTAATATGAATCTTACCTAAATGTCCTGCGCCAAGTACACCAATCTTTAACATAATTCCGTATTTGTAACAAAAATACGAGAGTCTAGGGATTGTTTATCCTATTCTAATAAACTTTATCAACATCTGCGACGTTAATTGCTAAGATTTGTATTTAACCTCCTGTTTTAATTCAAGTTAAGTCCTGAATAATATCCCGTATCTTGATTACTAAATATTTTTGTTAGCGTTGTTATTTGTCCTGTATGATATGAAAAATGTTCTAAGACATGAACGATTGCGGCGAATCCAGTGACTTTGAATCCTTGAATTATGAATACTTCATCTAATTTGGAAGGGTTCATTTCTGTTAAGCAACTGTTTAATTGCGCTTTTAAATTTTCAAGTAAAAAGATTAAATCTGCCTTTCGAATATTTCTGTGTATTATAAATTCATCATCGCGAATACGATTGTCTTCTAAATCTCCAATTGCTGATAATATCCACTGACGGGCATTCCCACAAATATGCAGCACTAAACAACCAATTGCTGGCACGTTACCGTTTGGTGACTCCCAAAGTTGTTTTTCATCCAAAATCCGTAAGCATTTATAGATTCGTCCATACGATTCTTCAAAAACTCTAAGATTAAATGACTGAATTAGGTGACTTTTTGTGTTCATAAAGCATTCATTTCTAATTAATTGTTTTTTAATTTAAAAAAAATAAAGAAACACTAGTTGTATATTTGAAGAATTACATATCTTTGCCCGCACAAATGGTGGTTGTAGCTCAGTTGGTTAGAGCATCGGTTTGTGGTACCGAGGGTCGTGGGTTCGAGCCCCATCTTCCACCCCAAAAAAACCGACCTTTTTTAAGGTCGGTTTTTTCTTTTTTATATACCCGATTTCTTTTTGTTTGACCAGTGTGATTATAGGGGACAAGCATTTGTTTCTAAATCAAGATATGGGTAAAGGCAATTATTCTTTTAATTTTGCCGACTACATGAAGGACATCATTGAAAAAAGAAGCAAAGGCATATGCGAATTATGCGCTAAAACGGCGATTGAAATTTGGTCGGTACAACCCTTTGAGGAAAACAATCCAGAACATCATATCCATATCTGCGAGACTTGTTTGGGGCAATTGCAAGAGACTGTAGAGTTGAATGTGAATCACTGGCGATGCTTGAATGACAGTATGTGGAGTGAAACAAAAGCAGTACAGGTGGTTGCCTATCGAATCTTACATCAAATCAAAGATAATGGATGGCCAAATGATTTGCTCGATATGATGTATCTAGACGACGATACGTTGACGTGGGCTCGTCATGAAATGAAAGCAATTTCCGAAGACAAACACATAGATTGCAACGGTGCAGTATTGAATGCTGGTGACTCGGTGGTGTTGATCAAGGATTTGAAGGTTAAAGGAGGAAACTTCACGGCAAAACGAGGCACCGCCGTTCGAAATATACGCTTAGTACACGATAACCCTGAACATATTGAAGGGAAAATTGATGGACAAACCATTGTGATTTTAACACAGTACGTCAAAAAATAATTTATTTTTACATCCCGTGTTGTAGAGTCAAATTTTTTATTAACTTTCTCGTTAGTTATGACTTACACACAAAACCCTCTTACGTTTCAAGCGCCTGAAAAGGCCAAATCTCTATCAAAAAGACAAATAGAGATTATTGCTAAAGC
>JBFHHS010000057.1:0-13835 GCA_041596895.1 Crocinitomicaceae bacterium
AATGTGCCAGAAAATGAGCAGGATGGTTCTACGAAAATTGAATATTCTGGGGTAACCGAAGGGAATTTTGTATTGCTCGAAAGCTTATTGAATAACAGCGATCTTAATTATTTGCCTTGGACAGAGTATACTTCTTTACATGATTTTTCTGGGGGAGACCGTTTTGATGAAACTAAACCAGGAATTGCAGAAGAATTTGATATTGTCTCGGAAGCAACACACCAAAATTCGAATTTCACATTAAATGATTCAACACATAGTAAACAATACTTTCAAAACTATTATAGCTATGATGATGGAACGGCTGAAGCAGCTTATGGACCAACAGGAAGTCAATCGCGTTTGGCAATTCAATATACGGCTTACGAAGACGATTCATTGATTGGTGTAATGATGCATTTTGTACCAACTGTTCAAGATGTTTCAGATAAGTTGTTTTTACTGACTGTCTGGGAGGATAATGGAGGGGAACCAGGAGCGGTTTTATATGAAGATGAGCTTTTCTTCCCACGTCAACCTGTATATAAGAGCAGTCGAAATGGTTTTTATACTTATTACTTGAAAGATACTGTGCGATTACCTATAGCAGGTACGTTTTACGTAGGTTGGAGGCAGTTTGATGCGGAGCGTTTAGGTGTCGGTTTAGATCGAAATATTATAAATAATAATCATACATTTTATAGTGTAGATGGTGGGGCATCTTGGAATGGTTCAAATATTGAAGGTTCAGTAATGATACGTCCAGTTTTTTCTACAAGTTATAATGTCGTTCTTGGTGTTGAAGATAAGGCTAAGGAAGTATTCGAAGCTACAATCTACCCGAATCCCACGAATGGAATATTGAATGTACGTGTAAATTCTGGGGAGTTTAATGGGCTTGAGGTTTACAGTATTCAAGGACAGTTGATACAATCTTCAAATGAACCTAAAGTAGATATAAGTGATGCGCCTTCTGGGGTGTATTTTATTAAGCTACAAGGGGCGACAAAAACATACAAAATAGTTAAGCAATAATGAGCGAAGAAATACTCGAGACTGAAGATCAGTCTGGTTCAGAAGAAATGTTTGAACATTATCGTTTCGAAGCAGATCCTGGTCAAGAGGTTGTTCGAATTGATAAGTTTTTAATGGATCGTATTCCAAATACATCTAGAAACAAAATTCAAATTGCTGCTAAAAATGGAAATATTCTTGTCGGTGATGTTAAGGTTAAGCAGAACTACAAAATAAAACCATTAGATAAAATATCCATTGTTCTACCATATCCAGTCAGAGAATTAGAGTTGATTCCGGAAGATATACCGTTGGATATTGTATATGAAGATGACGAGGTGATTGTGGTTAACAAGCAGTCGAATATGGTTGTGCATCCAGGTTATGGGAATTACACAGGAACGTTAGTCAATGGTTTGGTTTATCACATAGAAAACTTGCCGAGTAAAACTCAAGATTACTTTGGAAGACCTGGCTTAGTGCATAGGTTAGACAAACATACTACTGGTTTATTGGTGGTGGCAAAAACGGAGTATGCATTGACAAACCTTGCAAAACAATTTGCTGATCGAACAACAGAACGAAGATATCATGCACTTGTTTGGGGAGATGTAAAAGAAGATGGCACGATAACCGGTCATGTTGGAAGATCGTTGAAAAACAGAAAGGTAATGACTGTTTTTCCAGATGGTGATTTTGGAAAACATGCAGTAACGCATTATAAAGTGTTGAAAAACTTTGGGTACGTAACACTAGTCGAGTGTAAATTGGAAACTGGAAGAACTCATCAAATTCGTGCCCATATGAAGTATATTGGTCATCCTTTATTCCATGATTTGGAATATGGTGGAGATACAATTCTGAAAGGGACTTCAAATTCTAAGTATAAAAAATTTATTGAGAATTGTTTTGATTTGCTTGATGGACAAGCACTTCATGCAAAGACGCTCGGGTTTCAACATCCAACAAAAGATGAGTATATTCGACTTGATTCTGTATTACCCTCTGGTTTTCAGCAAGTGCTGAACAAATGGGAGAAGTACATTATTATTTAAACGTTCAAAATAATTGGAATCCAAGTTTAATTTGAATTATGTTTAACAGACGTGATTCCGTTCGCTTTTTTTTTTAATTTTACGTTTGTGAAAAACTATTCCTGACCTAGTTAGGTAAATAAACATCAATTTGAAAAAGATATTTTATGAAGTTTAAAATCGCTTTAACGTTTGTGTTATTGACTTTCGCTACAGTTGTAACAGCTCAAAACAAAGTAATTGCAAAAGCAGAGTTGGCTTATGCAAGTGAGAATTACAGTGAAGCAGCGGAGAAATGTGCCGAGGCATACCAAAAACTTGGTCGAAAAGGTAATCGAGCTAAAGTTAAAAAAGCTGATATGGCTTTCAAAACTGCAGAATGTTACAGGTTGACAGAGAGATATAGAGATGCTAATGAATGGTACGATCGTGCTATCCTTTTAGAACAACAAAACGCTACTCCTGAAGTTTATTTGTACAATGCAGATATGCTTCACATGATGTCAGAATTTGATAAGTCTGTTGAAAATTATGAGGAGTATTTGAAATTGGTTCCTGGTGACGAAAGAGCGCTTGAAGGAATTCAGTCGTGTAAAATGAACAAAGAATTCGTTGCTGAAAAGACACGTCACGTAATCGAAAACCAAACCGCAATCAACAAGAAAGAGTTTGACATGGCTCCAATGTTTGGGGACCGTAAAATGACTAAAATGTATTTCGGTTCAGGAAGAGATGAAAGTACTGGAAAAGATAAAGATCCAAGAACTGGAGAAGGTTATATGGATTTATGGGTTTCTGATTTGGATAAGAAAGGAAACTGGACTGAGCCATACCTTGTTAAAGGAGATGGAATCAATACAATTGATAATGAAGGTACAGTTTGTTTCGATGATCGTTACAAGAAAATGTTCTTCACTAGATGTCCTAACTTGAAGAAAACAAACTTAGGTTGTGATATTTGGGTGTCTGAAGCAAAAGGTAAGACTGAATGGAAAGAGCCTGTTAAATTAGAGTTAAAGGCTCATGATTCTGTTTCAGTTGGTCACCCAGCTACAATGGACGGTAAGTATTTAATATTTGCATCTGATATGGCAGGTGGATACGGTGGACGTGATTTATGGTATACAACGTACGATAGAAAAGCGGATACGTGGTCTGCACCAACGAATATGGGGCCAGAGATCAATACGAAAGGAAATGAGTTATTTCCAACGTTTGCTTTGAACGGAGATTTAATCTTTGCTTCAGATGGATTGATGGGAATGGGTGGTCTTGATATTTACAGAGCTGCTCGTGTTGGGGAGGAAAACAAATGGGAGAACCCAACTAACTTAGGTGCACCTATTAATAGTACTAGTAACGATTATGCACTTATCGAATATGATAAGAAGAAAGGTTACTTTACTTCTGAAAGAAAAACAAGTAATGGAGAGTATGTGCCAGACATCTATTCTTACGTTTTACCTCCAAATATTTATGATTTAAAAGTAGTTGTTTCTGAATTAGGAAACGCTGATCAAAAAATTAAAGATGCTAAGGTTGTTGTAACAGCAACAGATGGTGCAACTTGGGAAGGTTATACTGACGAAAATGGTGGGGTTTTTTGGGATAAGAAACCTACTGGAGATCGTTACATCAACGAAGAGTCAGGATACAAGATTAATATTTCTAAAGAAGGTTTCCACGAAGATAAAAATGGAACAACAATTTCAACAGTTGGATTAGATTATGGTCAGAACTTCGTAGTTGATATGGCGTTATTGCCTAAAAAACCAATTCGTCTTCCAGAGGTACGTTACCCTCTTAATAAATGGGATTTGTTAGTTGATTCTACAATCAATTCGCCGGATTCTTTGTTATTCGTTTATAACTTATTGGAAGAATACCCAGGAATGGTGTTAGAGTTGAGCTCTCATTCAGATGCTCGTGGTGGAGCTACTCCTAACCAGAAGCTGTCTGAAAATAGAGCAAAAGCTTGTTATAAGTACTTAGTTGAAGAGAAAGGAGTTGATCCTAGAAGAATTATACCGGTTGGTAAAGGTGAAGCTGAGCCAAGAACAATCTGGAAAAAAGGGGATGTTTACTTAGCAGTAAAACCTGCTGATATGGATGGAGTTGAAGAAATTGAATTGACTGAGTCTTATATCAATAAGTTTAGACGTAGTGATCAGGTAACTTTTAAATTGCTTCACCAGTTCAATAGACGAACAGAAGGTAGGGTAGTTACAATGGACTTTGATCCTGAAACTGCACCAGCTGCAGATCCTAAACACTTAAAATTTGTGAAGTATCCTTAATGGATTTCCACTAGATAATTTAAAAAGGCGCTTAATTTTAAGCGCCTTTTTTTGTATCTTAAAGGGAAACCTAACCAAAATGACTGAAAAATACCTACACTACCTCTGGAAGAGTAAACAATTCCCTTTGCCCCAAACTACATTGACCAATGGGGAAGAAATCATCGTAAAGAACGTTGGTGAATATAATGAGCATCTTAAAGGTCCCGATTTTAGCTTCGGTTCAATTCAATATCGCGAAGCTGTTGAATATGGTTCAATTGAAATACACATTAATAGCTCTGATTGGTACGCGCATAACCATCATCTAGATCCGAATTATGATAATGTAATTCTTCATGTTGTGTATCAAAATGATAAGCAAGTAATTCAAAGCGGAAGGGCTATTCCAACATTGGAATTGAAAGATTATGTAGAAAAACGTACTGCTGAAAAGAAGAGTGTTGATGCGTTCTTTAGTCGAAATTACCCTTGTGCAAATGCGATTGAGAAGATAGATGAATATTACTTAAATCAGATGCTTAATAATGCGTTGCTAGATAAATTTTCGTTCAAAACGAAAAAAATAAATGAACTGAATAGTACAAGCGATTTTGAGTTGTTTTATCATTTTCTTGCACTCGGCTTTGGAATGAAAATTAATCAAAATGCCTTTCTAGAGTTGATTAAAAAAATTCCATTTAATCTAATTTTACCATTGACTAAGTCTGAAAGACGCAGGTTTGTATTGTTACAAGCTGAAATAATGTCTAATGAGACGCAAGATAGTTTGTGGCACATGAAAGGTACTAGGCCAAATGCATTCCCTAAGAAAAGGATTGCAGAATTTGCAGAATTGATTTCAGGTGCTTGCCTGGAATTAAACTGGTGGAGTGATATTCAAAGAATTGACATCAAACATTGCCGAGTTGTTTTATCGAAACTTGATGTTTCTAATGTATTGTCAAAGCAGTTCGAAAATAGTCTCCTAATAAATGTGTTTGCTCCTTTTTTGTGGCAGCTTGGAGAGATCTATTCGAATGAAGTTTATCAAGAAAAGGCATTCGAGATTTTGGATTCAATTCCAGCAGAAAAAAATAGTGAGGTTTTAAAAGCTTCATGTTTAATCAGTAGACCAAAAAATGCGTTTGAAACACAAGGTTTAATTGCGCTTAATCGTTATTATTGCTCTCGTAAAAAATGCTTATCTTGCCATGTCGGGAATAAGGTTTTAAATAGAAGTATATGATACAGAAAATCATCTTTTTTTTTGAGATGAGATCATTCGGTGTTTGTGCGTGGTGGGCAAGCAAACTTGGAATCAGTAGCTCAAGAGTACGTGTTGGGTTTATCTATTCTTCGTTTATAGCATTAGGGTCGCCCTTGTTAATCTATTTAATTATGGCATGGATTCTTGAACACAAACATTATTTCAAATTTCAACGTAAAAAGAGAAATACAATTTGGGAATTATAGCTTATGTTATTTAATTATAGATTATTTTCTCGAGTCTATTACTTTTTGATCCTTCTAATTCTAATCACTGCAGGAGGAACAATAGGTTTTATGATCATCGAAGGTTGGGGATTTGTGGATTCATTCTACATGACCACGATAACAATCTCAACGGTTGGTTTTGGTGAGGTCAATGAATTGACTACTTATGGTAAACTATTTGTTTCCTTTTTGATAATGTCGAGTTTTGGTACGTTCGCCTACGCCATCACCTCAATCACATCATATTTAGTGGGTGGTGAATACAAGAAATATTTTAAAGAATATAAAACAATGCAAGAACTGAAAAAAATGACGGATCATGTTATTATTTGTGGATTTGGTAGAGTTGGGAAACAAGTTGCAGACGACTTGAGCGCGCATGGAACACCTTTTATCATAGTGGAATTA
The DNA here is from genome assembly GCA_041596895.1 of Crocinitomicaceae bacterium. GTDB lineage: Bacteria > Bacteroidota > Bacteroidia > Flavobacteriales_D > Crocinitomicaceae > UBA4466. Next base: position 6,209 of record JBFHHS010000057.1, read on the forward strand.
AGTGAAGATATCGTTATGCATGAAAAAGAGAATGCTGACTTTACGTTCTTACAGGGTGATAGTACAAATGACGAAACATTAATTGCGGCAGGTATTAAAAATGCTAAAGCAATTATTACTTGTTTACCAAAAGATGCAGATAATATCTATGTTGTTTTAGCGGCAAGAGAATTTAAAAGCGATATTCTAATTGTGAGCCGCGCCTCTTATAATTCTGCTGTTTCTAAACTGAAAATGGCTGGCGCAAACAATGTTATAATGCCAGACTCTATTGGTGGATCGCATATGGCTTCTCTAATTGCTAATCCTGATGTAATGGAGTTCCTCGATATTATTCGAGTTCAAGGTTATAGTGGTGCAAATATTGAGTCAATTAGTTATGACGAACTTCCAGGACAGTATCAGAACAAAACTATTGAAGAATTGGAGGCTAAACGTATCACAGGTGTTACAATAATTGGTTACAAGGAGCTTAATGGTGATTATGTGATAAACCCAGCAATTGATACAAAAGTAGTTCCTGGTTCAAGACTCTTTGTTTTAGGAAATGCCCAACAGATAAAAAAACTTGTAGAACATTTCCATTTAAATCATTAGTATGAAGATTCTTATAACTGGTTCTAATGGTTTGTTAGGACAGAAGCTCGTTGCATATTGTCTAAAAAATAATATTCAGTTTGTTGCTACTTCTAAAGGGAAGAATAGAAATGAAGATTGCCCGAGTGTCAATTATTTTGAATTAGATATAACTTCTCAAGAAGAAGTCAATAACCTTATTATAGTTCAAAAACCCTCTCATATAATTCATACAGCAGCTATTACAAATGTTGATTACTGTGAATTGAATCCGGAGGAATGTGAATTGGTTAACGTCACAGCAACGAAATACTTGATTGAGGCTGCGAATCTTGTGAATGCCCATTTTCAATTTATTTCCACAGATTTTGTGTTTGATGGTGAAAAAGGCAATTATTCTGAAGAGGACGAAGTTAATCCTTTAAGCCTTTATGCTAAGTCAAAGGTGGATTCCGAGAACCTTGTAAATTCACTATCCAAATTTGGGAGTTCTATCATCAGAACTATAATTGTTTATGGACCAGGCAATAATTTGTCTCGTTCAAATGTCATTGCTTGGGCGAAAGGGGCTTTAGAGAAAGGAGAGCCAATCAATATTATAGATGATCAGTTTCGTGCACCAACATTTGCTGAGGATTTAGCAGCTGGTTGTATGGGGGTAATTGAAAATAATGAAGAAGGTGTGTTTCATATCTCAGGTCCTGAAACTATGTCAATTTTTCAGATTGTGGAACGAATAGCGAAATATTTTAACTATGATATGAGTATCGTTACTAAGATTTCAAGCGAAACATTGAATCAACCGGCATTGCGTCCGCCTCGAACAGGTTTTAATCTTAAGAAAGCGTATTCGAAAATAAAGTATGAGCCACATACGCTTGAAGAGACCTTGGGATTGATGTATGAATAAGGTAAACGCTTGGTATACAGCGAGAATTGTACAATTTTATTATTGTTATATTTGTTCTTCTCAGATTTTAACGAACCGAAACTAAAACTAAAATGAAATATCTAATAGGATTACTGGCATTAATTTTACCATTTGTAAATTTTGCAGCGGAAGAAGGATTAGATCAGAAGATCGATAATTTTTTCAGACCAATCGCGGATTTTGTCGGTTATTTCATTTTTTATCCAATAGAAATAGCAGGAAAACAAGTGCCAGTGGTTTTAATTATATTAATCCTAGGAGCATTGTTTTTTACAATCTTCTTCAAGTTTGCAAACTTCACTCTTATTAAAACGGCAATTAAAATTGTAAAAGGTGATTATGATGAAATTGATCATCATACAGCCGATCCGGCAGAGGGAGATTCAACGCCAGGGGGCGATGTCTTTGAAACTATCGGTGTGGAGGCAGAAGGAGAGGTTTCCCATTTTCAAGCGCTGACTGCTGCTTTGTCGGCTACAGTAGGCCTGGGAAATATTGCAGGTGTAGCCATTGCGATTTCAATTGGTGGGCCAGGGGCAACTTTCTGGATGATTCTTGCAGGCTTTCTCGGTATGGCAACAAAGTTTACTGAATGTACCTTAGGGGTAAAATATCGAGAGGTGAGTGAAGATGGAACGGTTCACGGAGGACCTATGTATTACCTTTCTAAAGGATTGAAGGAAAGAGGTATGGCAGGACTGGGTAAGGTGTTGGCTATTTTCTTTGCTATAATGTGTGTTGGTGGTTCGTTTGGAGGTGGAAACATGTTTCAAGCAAATCAAGCGGCAGCACAGTTGTCGGGTAAATTAGGACTTGAAGGAGGGGCTGCTGGAGTTGTTATTGGTGTTATTATGGCTTTAATCGTAGGTGTGGTTATCATCGGTGGAATAAAAAGAATTGGTTCTGTAACAGAGAAGGTTGTGCCTTTTATGGCTGTGATTTACGTCGGCGCTGCTTTAATTATAATTGGTATTCATTATGCTTCCGTTCCAACGGCTTTTGGTTTAATTTATGACGGTGCTTTTAACTCAAGCGCGGCATTAGGTGGTGTTGTTGGAGTATTAATTGTAGGGTTTCAGAGAGCAGCATTTTCAAATGAGGCTGGTGTTGGTTCTTCGGCAATTGCACATTCAGCGGTAAGGACTAAATACGCTGCTAGTGAAGGTGTCGTGGCGCTTCTTGAACCATTTATTGATACTGTTATTATTTGTACAATGACAGCTTTGGTATTGATTATTACAAATATCGATGGTGGTTTTATCGAGTATGGTAGCGATTCCGGAATGGGAGGGATCGAATTAACAGCGACAGCGTTCAATTCAACAATACCGTATTTTGATTGGGTGTTGATGTTTGCAGCTGTGTTGTTTGCTATTTCAACAATGTTGTCTTGGTCATACTACGGCTTGCAAGCATGGAAATATTTGTTTGGAAAAGGAAAAGTAGCTGATACTGTTTATAAATTAATCTTCTTAATGTTCGTTATCGTTGGAGCATCAATTAGTCTCGGTGCTGTTATTGATTTCTCGGATGCAATGATTTTTGCAATGGTCTTTCCTAATATAATTGGATTGGTGCTGTTGGCTCCTAAAGTAAAAAGAGAGCTGACTAAGTACAAAAAGGCAATAAAGACTGTTAATTAAAGCATGCCGCTTTCAAGGAGAAATAAACAAGGGTTGCTGAGTTTACTTATTGTAGCTTTAGTAATCGCGTACATTCCTCGTATTATTAGTTTGTTTTCTGCTGTTGAAAAGCCAATTATTACCTCTGAAGAGGCTGTTACTCTGCACAATGAGTTTGTAAAAAAGGAAAAACAACTTTTCCAAGATAAAAGGAAAAAGGCAAAGAAGAGCCGTTTTAAAGCGCCTGCCACTAAGTTTGATCCGAATACTTATAATGTTCATGACTGGGTTAATTTAGGGCTTTCGCGGAGACAAGCTGATGTAGTGATTAAGTTCTCTGCAAATGGCTTAAATTCGAATAAACAGTTGAAAAAAATCTTTGTAATTCCAGAAGAATTATACAATTTAATCAAAGACTCTACATTCTACCCGTCTCATAATATACAAGACGTAGAAGTTGAAAAATCTTCCTCGGATAAATATATTCCGCAAATAGTGAATTTAAATAATGCGAATATTGATGAGCTGGTTGCGTTACCCGGTATAGGACCTTTCTATGCAAAGAAAATCATTGAGTATAGAGAAGAACTTGGAGGGTATAAGGAAACCTCACAATTGATGGAATTATGGAAGTTTGACGTTCATAAATTTCATAAGGTTAAAGACTTTGTAATTGCAGAAGGAGAAATACAGAACAAAATAAATATAAATACCGCAAGTGCAGAAGAACTTAAAGCACACCCGTATATCGATTATTCGGTGGCGAATTCAATCATTAAAATGAGGGGACAAAAAGGTAGTTTCAAAAATATTGATGAGATTTTAGAGTCAAAACTGATAGATTATGAATTGTTTGATGATATCAAACATTATATTAAAGTAGAATGAATAATATAGAAGGTAAATTAAGAGATGCTATTCGCGACATTCCGAATTTCCCAAAAGAGGGAATTGTGTTTAAAGACATAACACCAATTATGATGAACCCTGTTTTGTCTAATGAAGTTGTGGATACGCTTTTTGATAAATATAAAGGTAAAGGAATTGACGCTGTTGCTGGAATTGAAAGTCGTGGGTTTCTTTTTGGCTACCCTTTAGCAATGCGATTAGGTGTTCCGTTTATTCTGATAAGAAAAAAAGGAAAGCTTCCGTATGATAAAATTAGTCATGCATACGATCTTGAATATGGAAGTGCAACTATCGAAATGCACACGGATGCTTTAAAGGCTGGGGATCGTGTATTAATCCATGATGACTTATTAGCAACCGGTGGATCAGCAGAGGCTGCGGGGATTTTGGTTGAGAAATCTGGGGCGACAGTTTACGGTTTTGACTTTCTCGTTTCCTTGGATTTTTTAGAGGGAGAAAAAAAATTGACTGGTTTCTCTGACAATATTACTAATTTAGTGGCCTATTAATAAGTACTAATCAACTGTTAACATATAAAGAATGAATTTCGAAATGAATGAAAATCAGAAAATGATCGCTCAAATGGTGCGTGATTTTGCTGAAAAAGAAATTAGACCAAATCTTGTTCAATGGGATGCTGATGAACATTTTCCAGTGGATACAATGAAGAAAATGGGCGAGCTTGGCTTGCTAGGTATTTATATTCCTGAAGAATACGGAGGAAGTGGTTTCGGTTATTTCGAATATGTTACGGCTTTAATTGAACTTGGAAAAGTTTGTGGAGGTGTTGGTTTAAGTGTTGCGGCACATAACTCACTTTGTACAGGTCATATCTATTATCATGGCACAGAAGCGCAAAAAAAGAAATACTTACCCAAACTTGCTTCAGGTGAATTTATTGGTGCTTGGGGCTTAACTGAACCGAATACAGGTTCAGACGCTATGAGAATGAAAACAACGGCGGTTAAAGAGGGGAATGAATGGGTGATTAACGGTGCTAAAAACTGGATTACTCATGGTCTTTCTGGAGATGTTGCAGTTGTTTTGGTGAGAACCGGAGAGCTTTTAGATTCAAGAGGAATTACTGCTTTTATCGTTGAAAAAGGTACACCAGGTTTTTCTGCTGTAAAAATTGGCGATAAATTAGGTGTTAGAGCAAGTGAGACTGCTGAACTTATTTTTGATAACGTTAGAGTTCCTGAAGAGAATGTGATAGGTGAAGTTGGAATGGGATTCGTTCAGGCAATGCAGATTCTAGATGGAGGACGTATTTCAATTGCGGCACTTTCTTGTGGTATAGCTCGTGGGGCTTATGAAGCGTCTGTTAAGTATGCCAAAGAAAGAGAGCAGTTCGGAAAACCAATCGCACAATTTCAAGCTATCGGGTTTAAATTAGCAGATATGGCAACTGAAGTAGAGGCAGCGGAATTACTAACTTTTCAAGCAGCCTACTTAAAAAATAATAAATTACCAATGACAAAACAGGGGGCTTATGCAAAGTATTTTGCAAGTGAGGTTTCCGTTCGTTGTGGTAATGAGGCTGTTCAAATTATGGGTGGATATGGTTATACTAAAGAATATCCTGCTGAGAAGTTTTTGCGTGATGCAAAGCTAATGACTATAGGTGAAGGGACTTCAGAAATTCAAAAAGTTGTAATTTCTAGAGAAATTTTAAAGTAAGCAGTTGCAATTAAGATTTTAGTTTGTATATTTGCCAACCAATTAAAGAAAATTAATACACATACATATGTTAATTATCCCAGTTAAAGAAGGAGAAAACATCGAAAGATCGATTAAAAAGTATAAGAAGAAATTCGAAAAGACTAAAGTTATGAGAGAACTTAGAAGTCGTAAAGAATTTGTTAAGCCTTCTGTTCTTAAGAGACAAGAAAAAATCAGAGCTGCTTATAAGCAAAGAATGCAATCAGCTGAGATTTAGAATTGTAACATTATGTTATAAGATACGTAAGAGGAACCTATGGTTCCTCTTTTTTTTGTTCAAAATTTTATCGACTACCTGGCGTCTGAAAAAAGGTTTTCGGATCATACTCTTTTAGCGTATAAAAAGGATGTGGAACAATTTATTGAGTTTTCTGGGATTCAATCAGAAAAGCATGTGGTTGAAATTAATTCTAAGTTAATTCGTGGCTGGATTGTTTCTCTAATGGATGATGGATTGGAAGCATCGTCAGTTAATAGAAAGCTATCAACGTTGAGAACTTTGTTTAAATGGTTGATGAGAGAAGGGGTGATTGACAAGAACCCTATGCAGGCAGTTAAAGGACCAAAAAACAGTAAGCGTTTACCATCTTTTGCACAACAAGTAGAAGTGAAATCTTCGAATATTAGTCCACTATTTCAAGATGACTTTGATGGATTGAGAGATTTATTAATGTTTGAGATGTTTTATCAAACTGGTATAAGATCGAGTGAATTGATCGAGTTGAAAGATAATCGAGTTTCGAGTAATCAAATTCGTGTAATTGGAAAGAGAAATAAAGAACGAATTATTCCAATAGCTAAAGAGTTGTCACAATTGATTGAAGAGTATCGTGAAAAACGTGCTGAAATCGATCCTAATCCAGAGTATTTCTTTTTGTTAAATAGTGCTAAAAAACTGTATCCTAAGTTTGTCTATAGAAAAATAAATAATTACCTTGGAGAGGCAACGGGGTTAGAGAAGAAAAGTCCACACGTCCTTAGGCATACATTTGCAACACATATGTTAAATAATGGTGCAAGCTTAGAGGTGCTTAAAGAGATATTGGGGCATGCGAATTTAGCAGCGACGCAAATTTACACGCACAACTCTTTTTCTCAGTTGACCAATATTTATTCACAGTCCCACCCGAGGGGACAAAAAAAATAAGACTATGGATTTTAAAGTAAACACAGTACATTTTACAGCTGATGAGAAATTAGTTGATTTTATCCGTGAGAAAGTTAAAAAACTTGAGTTGATGTATGACCAGATCATCGCGAGTGAGGTTTACTTAAGATTGGACAAAAGTGATACAAATGAAAATAAAATTGCAGAGGTTAAATTATTGATTCCTGGAAATGAATTATTCGCCAAAAAGCAATGTAAAAGTTTTGAGGAGGCGGCAGATTTAGCTGTTCAGGCTCTAAAAAAACAAGTTTCTAGATATAAAGAGAAATCTGCTTAATTATTGTAAATAAGGAATTTAGAGATGAGCGATTTTTTATCGCTCATTTTTTTTTCATTTTTTTTCATTTTTTTTTCAAAAAGTCATTGCAGAAAGAAAATAGTTACTTACATTTGCACTCCCAATCGGGGAAACGAATTAAGAAAGTTCTTTAACATATTGATAAATAAATTAACTAAGCCGATGTAGCTCAGCTGGCTAGAGCAGCTGATTTGTAATCAGCAGGTCGGGGGTTCGAGTCCCTCCATCGGCTCAGGTTTTTTGGGGAGATACTCAAGCGGCCAACGAGGGCAGACTGTAAATCTGCTGACTACGTCTTCGCAGGTTCGAATCCTGCTCTCCCCACAGTTCATTTTATTTATCTTAATAAGCGGGAGTAGCTCAGTTGGTAGAGCGTCAGCCTTCCAAGCTGAGGGTCGCGA
>JBFHHS010000058.1:0-13295 GCA_041596895.1 Crocinitomicaceae bacterium
AAGGATCAATTGTCTATCGATTATTGTAACGATAACGACATTGCAATGGTATTTACTGGAAATCGTCACTTTAAGCATTAATTAACGCAACCTTTTTGATAACTATCAGTATAATAAGTATTATTTCAACCAGAAATAGACTATTATTACAATTCATCTAGCAGCGCAAGGGAAAAAATGGGATTATTTAGCTTTTTAACACAAGAAATTGCAATTGATTTAGGGACAGCGAATACGCTGATTATTATGAACGACAAAGTTGTTGTTGATGAACCTTCAATTGTAGCAAAAGACATTCAAACAGGAAAAGTAGTAGCAATTGGTAAACGCGCCCAGCAAATGCATGGGAAAACGCACAAATTAATTGAAACTGTAAGACCGTTGAGGGATGGTGTAATTGCCGATTTCCAAGCAGCTGAACAGATGATTCGTGGAATGATCAAGATGATCGGAACTGGAAAAAGCTTATTCAACCCTTCATTGAGAATGGTAATTTGTATTCCTTCGGGAATTACAGAGGTAGAAAAACGTGCCGTTCGAGATTCTGCTGAACATGCTGGAGCAAAAGAAGTTTATTTAATTCATGAACCTATGGCAGCTGCAATCGGTATTGGTATCGATGTTGAAGAGCCAATGGGAAATATGATTATTGATATCGGAGGTGGAACTTCTGAGATTGCCGTTATTGCATTAGGTGGTATCGTTTGTGATAAATCGATTCGTGTAGCTGGAGATGATTTTACGAAAGACATCGAAGAGTACATGCGCCGTCAACACAACATTTTAGTTGGTGAACGTACCGCAGAAGAAATTAAAATTAACGTAGGTGCTGCCTTGCCTGAATTAGAGAACCCACCGGCAGATTATGCTGTTCAAGGTCGAGATTTAATGACTGGTATTCCTAAGGAGATTGTTATTTCATATGTTGAAGTTGCACACGCTTTAGACAAAACAATTTCTAAAATTGAAGAAGCTATTTTGAGCGCGCTTGAGATGACACCTCCTGAGCTTTCTGCAGATATCTACAAAACTGGAATCTACCTTGCAGGTGGTGGTTCAATGCTAAGAGGACTTGACCATAGAATCTCGATGAAAACGAAACTTCCTGTTCACATTGCAGAAGATCCGTTAAGAGCGGTTGCAAGAGGAACAAGTATCGCATTGAAAAATATCGGTAAGTTCCAGTTCTTAATTCGCGACTAATATCATACAATCCTTGTTGAATCAGGGGAATACAAATTTGGAGCATGCGCAATTTTCTTGCATTTATTAGACGTTTCCGCGTTCTTTTATTTTTTGCATTACTGCAAGGATTTGCTTTGTCTATCTACTTCACTTTTGTTCATTTTCCGAGATCTCAATATTTGACCACAGCATCAGCGGTTTCTGGATCCATACTTGAAGTTCGAAATGATGTTACTAAGCACTTTAACCTAAGTGAAAATAACTCCAATTTACAGAAACAGAATATCGCTTTAATGGATAGCCTTCCGTCAAGTTTTATTCAGTTAGATAATGGTCTAGTAAAAATAAACGATACCTTATTCCAACAACAATACGAGTACATACCGGCAATTGTCATTAACTCAACACACGACAAACGCAACAATTATTTCACACTCAATATCGGTTCAAAACAAGGAATTAAACGTGGAATGGGCGTTTTCTCAAGTAAAGGAGTGGTTGGCGTTATACACAATACAAGTGAACACTTCTCCGTTGTAAAGTCTTGTTTAACAGAAAGCATCAATATCGATATCATGGTTGAAAAATCTGGTCAATTTGGATTGCTAAAATGGGATGGAAAGGATGCCCGAAGAGGAACAATGTGGGGAGTTTCAAACGATACCGAAATTAAAAAATGGTCCAATGTAGTCACTCGTGGCGGTGGTGGAATTTTTCCTCGAGGTATTCCTGTTGGTAAGGTAGAAAAAACGAATGATGTAGAAGGAAAACCACTTTGGGATATAACATTGAAATTCTCAGAAAACTATACCACTCTACAACGCGTTTACGTTATAAAAAATCTTCTTCATTCGGAACAAGAAGAGCTCGAGTCATTAATCCCAAATGATCCTGCCCAATGAATGATGTCTTAAAACATGGTATTCGATTTATATTTTTTGTGCTTGTTCAAGTACTTGTCTTAAATCAGATTGAACTTGGTTTTGGTATACAATTAATGGTGTATCCATTATTTATTTTGCTGCTACCTGTAGAAATGAGTGTTTTCCCATTGTTGGGCTTAGCTTTTATAATGGGACTTTCAATTGATGCTATGTCCAATACATATGGTTTACATACTTCAGCATTGTTAACTTTTGCATACGCTCGCCCGTTAATATTTAAACTATTTGCTCCACGTGATGGTTACGACCCATTATTGGAAACTAATATTTTCGCCATGGGGACAAAATGGTTCCTGAAAACATTTGGTGTTCTTATCGTAATACATCATTTTTGGTTCTTCTTAATGGAAATGTTTAAAATGAACGAATTACTATTCGTTTTTCAAAAAGTGACATTAAGTGCCCCTATATCATTCTTAGTTTGTATCTTATTACAATATCTGTTCGTAAATAAATCAAGTGAAAAATGAAATTTGAAGGTCGTAAGTACGTAATTGTATCCATTTTCGTTCTTATAGGTATTCTTTATTCCTTCAAGCTATTCTATATGCAAGTGGTGGATGACACGTGGAAATTACGTGCTCAACAAATTGCTGAAAAACGAAGAGAAATAACTCCACCCCGCGCAGTTGTTTTTGATCGAGACGGAAATAAAATTGTATCGAACAAAACTTATTACAACCTAATGATGGTCGAAAAAAACATCGATCATCTCGATACTGTCGCGTTTGCAAAACTCATTGGCTGGACAGTTCAGGAAGTAAAAGATCGCTTTGTTGCTATTGTTGAAGGAGAAGGAAAATATTATAACCGGCACTCGGGAAAAACAACCTCAAATTACCAAACCATTCGAGCTTATCCTTTTATTAAAGAGCTCACAGCTGAAGAGATGTCTCGCATCGCTCCTCACTTGGAAAATTTTAAAGGATTCTATGAAGAAGTTTCTAGCATGCGTGATTACCCATATGCGAATGGAGCAAATATATTAGGTTACCTGGCCGAAGTGACACAATCAGAAATTGATAAAGATAAATTTTACAAACCAGGAAGTAGAATAGGTCGAGCTGGAATAGAACGCTATTACGAAAAGCAATTTCGAGGAGAAAAAGGAGTTCGTTACATTGTAACTTCTGCCATGAACAATACTGTTGGTGCCTTTGAGGATGGAAAATACGATACGATAGCCAAACAAGCTCCTCCAATTCATTTAGGGCTAGACGTGGCACTTCAGGCTTATGGTGAAAAGCTATTGAAAAATAAGAAAGGGTGTATTGTTGCGATAGAACCCAGTACAGGTGAAATACTTGCAATGGTTTCTTCTCCAAGTTATGATCCTAATTTATTGGTAGGAAATCGAAAAATTCGTGAGAACTATCCAGCATTGCTTGAAAATGAAGATAAACCACTTTTCCCACGACCTTTGGCTTCTGAATATATGCCTGGTTCAACTTTTAAATTGATTCAATCGTTAATAGGAATGCAAGAAGGTGTGATTACAAAAGATTCAGGATTCCCTTGTAATAAAAGTGTTGTTGGTTGCCACAATCACCCTTCAGCACAAAATGTTTCCTCAGCAGTACAAATGTCGTGCAATCCATATTACTATGCCGTTGTACGAAGAATCATAGAGCAAGGAAAAAAATCCAGTAGTTTTGAAGACGCTGAAATCGGCCTGAACATTTGGGCTAAATACATGCACAGTTTTGGATTAGGTGAGCGATTAGAAACAGATATAACAGGGATACGTTCTGGAGTTATTCCTGATTCAAAATACTACGATAAATGGTATGGTCATCATCAATGGAAATTCTCAACTATTCGCTCCATCTCCATTGGACAAGGTGAAGTTCAATTGACACCATTACAATTGGCGAATGTTGCCGCAATTATGGCGAATAGAGGATGGTATTACACACCGCATTTTGTTAAATCTATTGGCGATGCTGGTCCATTAGAACAATTTACCGTAAAACACAAAACAATGGTTGATCGGGTTCATTTTGACCCTGTAATTGAAGGTATGCGACGCGTGGTGCATGAACCAGGTGGAACTGCACGAAGAGCAAGAATTGAAGGTGTTACCGTTTGTGGTAAAACTGGAACCGTTGAAAATTACATTGGAAGCGTAAAGCAACCCAATCATTCCGTATTTATTGCATTTGCACCCATGGAAAATCCTAAAATTGCTATTTCTGTTTTTATTGAAAACGCAGGAGGTGGTGGTGGAACATGGGCGGCTCCAATAGCTAGTTTAATGATGGAACAATATTTAAACCGAGAGGTGAAAAGCACTGAAAAAGAAAAACGCATTTTAGACGCAGTATTATCAAAAACTAAATGAGACAAAATCAATCCCTTACTGGAAGTATCGATTGGCCATTAGTTCTGGTCTATGTTGTTTTGTTATTGATGGGACTTTCCACAGTATATTCGGTTGCATTTGATCCTGAACACCCTAGTATTTTTGATTTTTCTCAAAAATACGGTAAACAAATCATGTGGATTGGAGTTTCTTTGTTCCTAGGGCTTTGCGTCTTCCTCATTGATTCAGATATCTATCGAAAATTTGCATTACCAATTTATCTCTTTGTGATTTCCTTGTTGGTGATTGTACTATTCATGCCTGCTGTAAATGGTGCTAGGGCTTGGCTCGGTATTGGCTCCATGGGAATTCAGCCCGCTGAGTTTGCCAAGATTGGAACAGCCATTGTTTTGGCCCGCTATTTAAGTTCGATGAATTTGAAACAGCAAAATGCGCGCACGGTTCTCATTGCCAATGCGATAATATTAGTTCCAATGGCTCTTATACTTTTACAGCCAGATGCAGGAACCTTTGTCGTGTTTACTTCTTTCTTATTTGTTCTTTATCGTGAAGGAGTTTCTTACGACCCAATCATCTTAGGTATTCTTAAACTTATTCCTATTCGTGCACTTCACTTTAAACAAACATGGCTGGGAACACACTTTATTCCAATTCTATTTGTTGTTATTTTCCTGAGTATCACAACACTTTTAATCAGCAATGAAACAATCACCTTAAGCATGTTTCCAGGAGAAGAAATTCCTGGATATTGGGGTATGCTATTTTTCCTCTTTATCTTTTGTATCCTAGCATATTTTTTCATGCGTTTTATTTTCTCAAAACGTGATAGAAAAAGAGCACTTTCCATAGCAATTATTGCATTTGTTTTAGCCGCGATATTAACAGCAATTGTAAATTTTAGCTTTCAAAAACTAGCCGGTCATCAAAAAGAACGAATTGAACTTGTTCTTGGATTAAGAGAAGACCCTGATGGAGACGATTACAATCGTAACCGCGCCATGGCAGCGGTTGGATCAGGGGGAATGTTTGGTAAGGGTTATCGAAAGGCTTCTGTATCAAGCGTTCAAACAAATCACGTTCCTGAAAGTGAAACAGATTTCATCTTCTGTCCCTATGCAGAAGAGTGGGGTTTCATGGGCACTTTTGTTCTTGTTGGACTCTATCTCTTTATGATCTTACGGATTGTTTTCATTGCAGAACGGCAAAAATCATCGTTTAATCGAATCTATGCGTATGCAGTTGCAATGATTTTATTTTACCACTTTACAATTAATATTGGAATGAGCATTGAGTTTGCGCCAGTCATCGGAATTCCTCTCCCGTTCTTCAGTTATGGAGGGTCTTCAATGATGTCTTTTTCTATCATGATGTTCATTCTGTTAAAGCTTGATAGTCAGCGAAAAGACGTCTTAAATTAATTAAGAATAATTAACTTGACAAAGAGGTTGAAAATTTGAACTTTGTATCGAAGTAAGAACTTCTGCTTTTTCTTATTTTTACAGTAATACAAAAACACGAATGAAAGAAAAAAAGCCAATCAAACAAACGTTTACTCCAAAGACCACTAAATGGTTAACCATAGCATTATGGATTGGAGCTTTGTTTCCTGCCCTTTTATTGATTCTGCTTTTCGCTACACAATCTGAAGATGAGTTGCCTTCTGTTGAAATGTTGGAGAATCCACCGGAATTATTGGCTTCTGTCGTTTTAGCTGATGATAGCAAAACTGAATTAGGTCGCTATTGGAGTGTTAACCGAACGAATGTAAAATATAAAGATATTTCACCTTATGTATTTGATGCATTAATTGCAACCGAAGATGAGCGTTATTTAGAACATTCAGGGATTGATTTGCGCGCTGTTGGTCGTGCTGCAGCAAATGCAGGTAGTGCCGGAGGAGCCTCCACGATTACGCAACAATTGGCCAAATTACTATTTACATTGCAAGAACGTTCACGCAAAGCTGAGTTGAAAGCGCAAGGTAAAAGTGATCCAGCTCCATCGGGAAAAATAGGTCGTATTCAAAAACGACTTGATGAGAAGGTTAAGGAAAATATAATTGCGGTGCGTCTAGAGTCTAGATATACTAAAGAAGAAATCATTACGATGTATTTGAATCAATTTGATTTCTTATACAATGCTGTAGGAATTGAGAATGCTGCCAAAGTATACTTCAATAAAAAGCCAATCGATCTTACTAAAAGTGAAGCTGCAATGTTGGTAGGTATGTGTAAAAACCCAGGACTATACAATCCTTATACATATCAAATCAAAGATTACCGCTCAAAAGCAGCTAAGCAAAATAACATTCCAGCGGCTCAAGTTACGAATGCACAAATGCAAGCGTTGAGAACGAAAGATAGTATTCGTTCAATTCAACGTAGAAATCAAGTGTTATTCCAATGGAAAAAGAACACCTTAAGTTCAAATGAAGCTTTAAAGAATCAGCTTACACAAGCTGAATACGATTCATTAAAAACCACACCCCTCTTAACAAACTACCAAGTCGTAGATCATAAGGAAGGATTAGCGCCGTATTTTAGAGAATCGCTTCGTTCTGAGCTTTCTGAGCTTTTTAAATCAACCGATGACAAAGGAGAGTTGATCTATAAAAATGAAGATGGTGAAGCATACAACGTTTATAAGGATGGATTAAAGATATATACTACGATTAACGTTAGAATGCAAGAACATGCTGAAAATGCGTTGAAACGTCATTTAAAAGAAGACTTGCAACCTGAATTTGATAAAAACAATCGTAATTTGAGGAATTTCCCGTTTACGAATCGCATTTCAGATGAAGTTGCCGAAACACTGATGAACTCAGGTCGAAAAAACTCTGAACGATACAGATCATTAAAATCTCAAGGTGTATCACCAAAAGACATTGAAGAAAATTTCAATTTGGAAGTGCCAATGAAGGTTTTCTCATGGAATGGCGATATTGACACAGTAATGACGCCAAATGATTCAATTCGTTACTACAAAGGTATTTTAAGAGCAGGATTAATTTCAATTGAACCTAGCACTGGATTCGTAAAAGCATGGGTAGGTGGAACAGATTTTAATCACTTTGCGTACGACCATGTGAAGCAAGGAACACGACAAGTAGGATCAACAATAAAACCATTTGTTTACTCAACAGCTATTGCAATGCGTGTTGTTAAACCATGTACAAAATTTGAAGCTGGAACTTCATTCTGCGTAGACGTATATGGAAATAATGGAGATCTAAACAAACGCTGGTGTCCCAAAGGAGATATTCCTAAAAATGCATCAGTACAATCAGGATTGGCCAGCTCTAGTAACCCAGTTACAGTCGCAGTAATGTCCAAAATGGGTGGTTATTCAGGACCAAAAACAATTTCTAAGTTGTTGAAAGATCTTGACATCAACCTTAGACCTGAAGATGAAGTGCCATCCATGTGTTTGGGAGTAATGGATTTGTCCTTATTTCAAATGGTTGGAGCACAAGCTATGTTTGTGAATCAAGGAATATTCGTACGTCCATCTACCATTTTAAGAATTGAAGATCGAAATGGAAATGTGATATACAGCGCTGAACCATATTCAAAAGAAGTACTTAACTCGAGTGATGCGTTTGTTACATTGAACATGATGAAAGGTGTAGTGCAAGCAGGTACCGGTGCGAGTTTGCGAGGGGGAAGAAAATGGGGAGGTATTTCTCACCCAACCGCTGGTAAAACAGGTACAACTCAAAATAATTCTGATGGTTGGTTCATGGGATTAACGCCAGATTTAGTTACTGGGGTTTGGGTTGGAGCCGAAGATAGGGCTGTACGATTTAAATCAATGACTTGGGGACAAGGTGCACGAATGGCACTGCCAATTTATGGGTACTATATGCAACAGGTATACAAAGACCCAAAACTTAAAATATCAACGGAAGATTTTGAAGCACCTATCGGATATGACCCTTCAATTTACGAATGTGACGGTTCCGATAATAATGCCAATAATAATCCAATCACTTTTTAATTAGTAAGATGAATAAGGTAGTAAAAGACAAAGTAGAAGCATTAACTGGAATTGAAAATAACATGACAATCATGCTGGGTGGTTTTGGTCTTTGTGGAATTCCAGAAAATTCGATCTCTCGCTTAGTCGAAATGGGAGTTAGTGGATTAACTTGTATTTCTAATAACGCTGGTGTAGATGATTTTGGTTTAGGACTTTTACTTCAAGGTAAACAAATCAAGAAAATGATTTCTTCTTACGTTGGTGAGAATGATGAATTTGAAAGACAAATGTTATCTGGTGAATTAGAAGTAGACTTAATTCCCCAAGGTTCATTGGCTGAAAGATGTCGCGCTGGTGGTGCTGGAATTCCAGCGTTTTTTACACCTGCCGGTTATGGAACTGAAGTTGCCGAAGGAAAAGAAGTTCGTGAATACAATGGTAAACCACATATTTTAGAAACAGCATTAACTGCAGATTTCGCCATAGTTAAAGCTTGGAAAGGAGATACCGAAGGAAACTTGATTTATAAAGCAACAGCAAGAAACTTTAATCCTATGATGGCCATGGCTGGTAAAATTACCATTGCCGAAGTGGAAGAGTTGGTTCCTGCTGGTGAATTAGATCCGAACGAAATACACACCCCTGGAATTTTTGTTCAACGTATTTTCCAAGGTGAAAAGTTTGAAAAACGCATCGAGCAACGTACGACTAGACAAAAATAATTTTTGATTCAACCAATCAATGTTAGAAAGTACAAACGATAAAATTTATAAAGGAGTTTCCATACTCCTTTTTTCTTTTGTATTCATCTATTTACTACTCCGCATTATTTTTAATGAAACCCTGCATGATGAAGTAGCCACCTACATATTCTTCTTTTATCACGGAAATTACATCGGAGACGAAATTGTATGGGATGCGAACAATCACTTACTAAATTCATTCATAGGAAATATTCTCTATCAATTTGTTGGCGATAATATACCAGTTTTACGACTGCCCAATTTATTGGCATTTGTACTCTATTTTTTTGGAACAATTCAGTTAACCAAAAAATTCAAAACAACTTTACTCAAATCAACTAGCCTTATCGCCTTAAACTCTATTCCATTCATAATGGAATATTTCGGAAATGCACGTGGTTATGGCTTGTCATTGGGGTTCTTTGTTTGGGCACTGGTACATATTCACCGGTATTTTGATGGAAGATCACTCAAACACTTAGGGCTTACCTATCTATTCATGCTTTTAGCTGTTTCGGCTAACCTGACCTTTGTTAATTCGAGTTTATTACTTCTTACTGCAGTAATTATTGCTCCATTTTTGAATGCAACCAAACGTTCTAAATCTGATCGATATAAAGAATGGGGTCTTCACCTTTTATTCATACTTGGTCTTTCCCCTTTCGTGTTGTTTGGTATTGCATTGCGACATACAGGTGCATTATACTATGGCAGTCTTGACGGCCTTTGGGAGGTAACCGGGAAAACCTTGAGTCAATACGTATTGTTTTATCACGAAGATTGGTTACAGTTTGTCTTTCTCGCCTTATTCACTATTAAAATCATCTTTGTAATCTACCTTTTGAGATCAATAAGTGCAAGCGAATGGTTTAAAAACAAATTTGTCATTTATGCTTACCTCTTTTTCGGCAACCTATTGGGAATTCTAGTTTTGGCGCATTTGATGGATGTTAACTATCCAGAAGATCGCACAGGAATGTACTTAGTTATCTTGTTCTTATTAATGGTTTTTGAGGTTTTCGAAAGATTCAGTTTTGGGAAATGGGTTCAAATTTCATTGCTGTTTTTTCCAATTACTCTGCTTACGCATTTGAGCTTGCATACTTCCGTATTCTCGCCAGACGATCGTATGAATAATGAATTCTTCGCGAAAGTGAAATCCGAAATACAACCCGAACATTCTATCATGATTTATCGCATTATGAATTGGAATTGGCCCTATCATGAATCGCACGAAGAAAAAAAGTCTGGAGTGGCATTGTTTTATAATGAAAACACCACTTTAACGGATATCATTGTTACAAAAACGACGATGCTCAAGAACATGGACATTCCTAGGTTATACGATACGATTGCTGTCCATGAACCATCAACTTATATTGCCTTTAAACGAAAACAACCTTTACTTAAAATAGGTATTGATACCACTGCTATTATTGATCTGAAAAGTTCAGGTGAATACATGAATTTAGGTGAACTCTCAATGGAAGGACTGAGCGGAAAAAATTTGCAATTGAGTTTAGAAGGGCATCTGAAAACAACCGAAACAAAAAACAAAATTGTTCTTGTTTTGGAAACAAAAGATGCCAACAATTCAACACAACGATATTTGTATTATCCTATAGAAACCATTTACCAAGGACAACTCATTGATGATGACTTTATGCATCAATTTGTTTTAGAGGACATACAAGAAGTAGAAAAGGAAATAAAAGTTTATCTTTGGAATAGAGGTCTTAATTCAATGGAATTAACCCGTTCAAGATGTATATTAACTGAACTAAAAACACCCAAAAATGAGTCTAGATAAGACAGGTATAGCTAAACGAATTGCGCAAGAATTACGTGATGGATGGTATGTAAATCTTGGTATCGGTATTCCAACATTAGTCGCAAATTATATTCCTGAAGGAATTGAAGTTGAGTTTCAATCTGAAAATGGAATTCTTGGGATGGGACCGTTTCCTTTAGAAGGTGAAGAAGATGCTGACTTAATTAATGCCGGAAAGCAAACCATCACAGCCACAAAAGGCGCCGTATATTTCGACTCTGCAACATCTTTTGCCATGATTCGAGGTCAACACGTTCAGCTAACTGTTTTAGGGGCGATGGAAGTTGCGCAAAATGGAGATATCGCCAACTGGAAAATTCCTGGAAAAATGGTTAAAGGCATGGGGGGTGCAATGGATTTAGTTGCTTCTGCCGACAACATTATTGTTGCAATGATGCATTCAAATAAAGCGGGTGTATCCAAAATTCTTAAAGCATGTACACTCCCTTTAACTGGAGTTGGATGTGTTAAAAAGGTGGTGACCAATCTTGCCGTTTTGGATATCAAAGATGGCAAATTTCACCTTGTTGAAAGAGCACCTGGAGTTTCTGTTGAAGAAATAATTGCAGCTACCGAAGGCGAGTTGGTTGTTCCTGACAACGTACCTGAAATGAGTATCTAAATAGACTTGGCCTAATTATTGAATCAAGAGCAAAAAAAAATAGTATCTTCAAACCGCGTAAAAATACAAACGCCAAAAATTTAAAATCTAATAACTAATATCACTATGAAAAAATCAATTTTATTATTCAGTTTACTTGCATTTATTGGGTTATCAGCAAATGCTCAAAGAACAACTAGCGTAAGAGACGCAGACTTCTCATTTTTGAAATCAGAAAAAACACTTAATGTTATTTTCGATTACGAAGGAATGACAATTGGTAAAAATCAAACCGAAGTTGATTACGTAGAAGAGAAAGTTGCTGAAAAAAACGAAAAGAAAGCAGGTACTGGAGATGAATGGAGAAAATCTTGGGAAAAAGGTAAATTGACAATTTACGAACCAATGTTTAGAAAAGGAATCACTAAGAAATTAGAAAAAGTAGGTCTAGCTGTAACTGAAGGTGATGATGCTCATTTAACTTTAATCGTTAAAACAACGAGAATTGAGCCAGGATTTAATGCTGGTGTTGCTTCAATGAATGCAGTTATTGACGTTGAATACATCTTTGTTGAAACAGCAAACCACGATAACATTATTGCTCAAGTAGTTATGTCAAAAGTACAGGGTTCTGATGCTTATGCGGTATCTGACCGTGTTAAAATCGCGTACATGAGTGCTGGTAGAAGATTAGCAGGATATATTGCTAAACAATTGAAATAAGAATATCTAATAGAGGCGCGTATCTGTGATACGCGCTTTTTTTATACCCATACATTATGAAATTTATTATCCTTTTTATTGCCGTTTTATCCTTTCAAACTAGCTGGTCACAAGTTACAATGAAAGACTTTTTCACGAACAAAACTCAAGTCGTGCTACTTGGTCTAGATTTTACCCAAGCTAAGTTTATTGGTAAAGATGGGTTCAAGAATCCTGATGGATTAAAAAGTCATGGAATTAAAGAATGGAATCGATTTTTCGCTTCTGAACCAAGAAAATATTCACTTCAAGATGCACTTGGTTTAAGCGATAAGTACTATTACAACAGTATTAACTACTTCCTTAAAAGAAACGATGAACTAGTGAACACATACCGTAATATTACTGATGAAGATCACACCATTACGGAAGAAGAAATTGCTGCGAATGTTTCAACTTATACAACTTTTGAGAAAAAAGGACTTGCCATCTCATTTGTAGTAGAAAGCTTTAATAAACTGACTAACGAAGCTATCGTTTATGTTACATTTATTAGTCTACCAGAGAACGAAATTATTCACATTGAACGCATGGTTGGAACACCTGGTGGAGCTGGACAAGCGAACTACTGGGCGCGCGCTATTTATGATATCGTTTCGCAAATAGAAAAACGTGCAGACGAATTTAAAAACATGTAATCAATTCTATTAATGTCTAAAATAATCTTTGTTACTTTTTTATTTATTTCATCAGTGAGTTTAGCACAGTACTCTAGTGATGCTGCCACTCCTGAAATTTATGAGCATGATACAATTGTTTGGTTCGGTGCCGATTTTAGCCAATTCAATCTTTGCAATTCTAAAAAAGTGGGACAAGATGATAAGTTATATGTCTATATCCAAGCCTGGAAAGAACAATATGACAATCTATCAAATACTAAATTGGCTTACCTTCTGAAAAGAGAGAAAGTAATTGATGATAAGGC
>JBFHHS010000059.1:0-13281 GCA_041596895.1 Crocinitomicaceae bacterium
AAATCGATATCATCTATTCCAAGAGCTGCATTGTAAATGAAAGTAATTGTGTCCGCATTCGCTGAATTTCCAGAATTATAAACTCTAAATCTAAATTGTGCAGGTTCAGCTGTTGTTGCAAGAACATTTACTTTGATAAAACCAGCTTGGTTTTCACCAAACTTCACCATTGTTCCTGAAGTAATATTTCCAGCATAACAATTTGTGTAATCACAATATGAATAGTCCCAACCAGCAGGGGCGGTGTTGTCTATTAATTGCCAGATTAGCTCTAATGAATCAGAAGTACTATTGTCATGAACCATATTAATAGTTGAAACTACATATGTATTTAACGTAATTGTTTCCTCCAAAGTATCGTTCGGCGTAATATTAAAATCTTGAGCGTTAACTGCTGAAAGCATTAATGTTGCGGCAATAAAAGTGTATAGTCTATTCATAATAAGTTGTTTTAACGTTTACTTGGTTACAATTTACAAATATTAATTAAGGTTTTAATTTGTTTAAATTAACCATTATTGTACTCCTAAGTGGCGCCATTTATGAATTATCCTAAAAAAAAATACTATGTATACATAATAAAACATAAAAATATACGTTAGTTATGTAACCAAGAGAATATAAACCTGTTATACTAAGTGTAGAGTCTGCAAGCTCTATGCTACCAGCTAGAACAATAAAACCAAAAACAATGACAGTGAACCCAGTTTACCACCAGACTAGTGATAAGCTCCAGCAAGAGTTGGATTGGATCACAAGTGCAAAACAGGATCCGGAATGTTTCGGACCACTGTATAAGAAGTATCATGAACAGATATTTCGATACATCTATCAACGGATGGATGATCAGGAGTTGGCATTTGATGTTACTTCGCAAGTGTTTATTAAAGCTATGAATAACCTTCATAAATATGAGTATCGTGGCGTACCATTTTCATCATGGTTATATCGTATAGCTAAAAGTGAGTTGTACCAGGCCTTTCGAGATAGAAAAGCTAGAAAAACGGTGAACGTGGAAAGCATGCACTTGTTTGAAATGATTGAAGACTTTGAAGAAGATGATTCTTCAGAAAACAAAAAACGATTATTGAAATGTTTAACACTACTCAAGGCGAACGATTTACAGTTGATTGAATTGAGGTATTTTGAACGAAGATCCTATAGAGAAATTGGTGATATTTTGGAAATCACTGAAAACAATGCAAAAGTGAAAGCCTTTAGAGCGCTTGAACGATTGAAGAAGCTATTTATGAAATAAAAATAAATAATGGAAAAGATTAAAACCATTGTAGATCGCGAACGTTTAGGTTCAGACTACATTGAATCAAGACAGAATTTTGGTAAAGTCTTGAATGAAGTGAATCAACTTAAACCACCAGTGTGGAAGTCTGCTTGGTTCTATGGACCTGTCGGTATGTCAGTTTTAGCAGTTGTTGTTTCAATAACTGCTTTTGACCCACCTTCGAGTTTAGCCATGAAGAATTCTGAAGATAATCCGGACTACAAAGAGCTAATTGCCCATGTCAAGTCCGAAAGTAAAACAACCAGTAAAACCGCTATTACATATGATAATACCTCTACTTTAAAAGAATTGCAAGAGGAAGTCTCAGATCCAAGTTCCCCAATTAAAAATAAACCAGTCAATACTATTTCGAATGAAACTGTAGCAAAACCGAACGTAACGGAAGAGCACACCGAAGAAGTAAAGGAAGATGAAAAGTTCATTTATAAAGGAAACTTCCCGCATATTAATGGTGTGTTTAATGGAGATATTACCTTGAATCAACTTTTAAATGGAGATGGGATTACATCAAACCCAAACTTGACGATTAAAGAGTTCTCAATTTCTTATTTTGATGGAAATGATATCGTAAGTTCGAATGTTCAAGGAAATAAAATTCCGTTTGAAATCGGATCGAAAATTAAAGCGTTTAATATTGGTGAAATGATTTATATTACAAATATTAAAGCACAACACTTAAACGGGGCATTAGTGAGTATGTCATCCTTAAATTATGTAGTACAGAAATAAGACAATACATCAGATAATCAGTCAGATGATGAATTGATTCATTAACATCCAGTTTTTAATAAATTATCGATGGTATTTTGGGTTTAATCGAAAACATTTTATAATATTGTACTGTAAAATCGGTTTTTCCGTTGATTATTAAATACGTATGAAACACATAGTTACTCTATTACTACTATTCACAGTGACATTTTCTTATGCTCAGCATACGAATTTCAACACGCAAAGAAATTGGTCTCTTAATAAAAAAGAGGTGATGTTTGGTATTGGTGCCACTCAATTTCTTGGAGATTTAGGTGGAAAGGATCAGATTGGTAAAGATTATTCTTTGGCCGATTTAGATTTACCTTCTACTGGTTTCGGAGGGATGATTGGTTATCGATATAGATTCCATCCATATTTTGCAACAACAACTTCATTAAATGTTGGGTTGTTACGTGGAGATGATGCTCATACAAATGAGATTATTCGTCAATCAAGAAATTTACATTTTAGATCTATTGTTGTTGAGTTACATCAGCGTTTAGAAATTATTATTTGGGCCAATGAGAAGTTTGGTTCTAGATATAGCCTTTCTGGTCACTCGAAAAGAGCAAAAAATCACAACGAACAATTTTATGTGTTTGGTGGAGTTGGTGTTAATTATTTTAACCCTAAAGCACTATACAACGGTAAATGGGTTGCTCTTCGTCCACTTAAAACTGAAGGTCAAGGTTTGGATGGTGGTGCTAAAGAAACATTGCCTGTAACTTTAACTGTTCCTGCAGGAGTTGGATTCCGTTGGGGGTTAGGTCGTATGTGGAGAATGGGAGTTGAAGCTTCTTATGTGAAAACATTCTCTGATTACATCGATGATGTGAGTACTGAGTACTACGATAGAGATTTATTAGCTTCTCAAGTTGGTGCAGAATCTGCTTACCTTTCTAACCCGAGTGAACAAAATACATCTTGGTTTGGTGCGGGGCAACAAAGAGGTGATGAAGAAAAAGATGCTTATTTCTACTTGAATGTGGTTTTCGCAAGAAACATCACTTATAAAGATTACGCGAAAGCGAGAAAAATGAATAAATGGAGAGGACGATATAAGTTCTAATCATTATTGATTTTTTTGAAAAGATTAACGAGGTGGCTTTGGTCACCTCGTTGTCGTTTGTACCTTTGTGTAAAATGATTTAGATGTATAAAATTGTCCGCTTTTTCCTATTTCAGTTTGATCCTGAAAAAATTCACTATTTCACCGCGAAAATGATTCGCATCACACTTTCTATTCCTGGTATGAAATGGCTATGGTCTAAAATGTACAGGGTGGAGGATGCGCGTTTGGAAAAGGAGCTTTTTGGTCTGAAATTTAGTAATCCGGTAGGATTGGCCGCAGGATTTGATAAAAATGCAACCATGTTCAATGACCTCGCTTATTGTGGTTTTGGTTTTATTGAAATCGGAACGGTTACACCTAAAGGTCAAGAAGGAAACCCTAAACCGAGATTGTTTCGAATAAAAGAAGATTCAGGATTGATTAATCGCATGGGGTTCAATAATGCAGGACTAGCTTCTGCTGTTGAAGCTCTTAAAAAGAATAAAGGGAAAGTGATTATCGGTGGTAATATCGGTAAGAATACACAAACAATGCCTGATGGATATACGGCTGACTATTTAGAGTGTTTTAATGAATTGCATCCTTATGTTGATTATTTCGTTTTAAATGTAAGTTGCCCTAATGTTGGAAGTCATGCGAAATTGGAAGATGTAGATTATTTAAAAGAGTTGATTACTGAGGTTCAAAATGTAAATAATAAGAAAGAGTTTAAAAAGCCAATTTTATTGAAAATTGCTCCAGACTTAAATAATCAACAGTTGGATGAGATTATTGATCTCGTTGATGAGACTAAAATTGATGGTGTTATAGCTTCGAATACTTCGGTTAATCGTAATGGATTGAAAACTACAGAAGAACGTTTGAATGATATTGGTAATGGTGGATTGAGCGGGCAGCCTGTCAAGGATCGTTCAACACGCGTGATTAAGTATTTGTCTGATAATTCCAATAAAGCTTTCCCAATAATTGGAGTTGGGGGAATTCATTCTGAACAGGATGCACTTGAGAAAATTGATGCTGGTGCAGATTTAGTACAGATTTATACGGGATTCATTTATGAAGGTCCTGGGTTGATTAAACGTATCAATAAGGCCATTTTAGCAAGGTCATAATAGAATTAGGTATATTTAGATATGAATAAATTGAAATTGATAGAGTGTCCACGTGATGCTATGCAAGGGTTACATGACTTCATTCCTACAAAGGTTAAAATTGATTATATCAATGAAATTTTGGCTTGTGGTTTTGATACAATTGACTTCGGAAGTTTTGTTTCTCCGAAAGCTATTCCACAAATGAAAGATTCAGCGGAGGTGCTGGAAGGATTGAATGATTCAGATAGTAAGTTACTTGCTATTGTAGCAAATGAACGTGGAGCGAATGATGCTTCGAAATTTGAACGAATTGATTATTTGGGATATCCATTTTCTGTTTCAGAGCAGTTTCAGCTTAGAAATACCAATGCAACGATCGATGAGTCGTTTTCACGTGTTGAAGCTATTCAAGAGATTGCTAAGAAGAGTAATAAGGAACTAGTGTTGTATTTATCAATGGGGTTCGGGAATCCTTATGATGAAGTTTGGCATCCAGATATTGTAACGGGTTGGGCTGAAAAACTGTATTCAAAATTAGACGTGAAAATACAAGCGCTTTCTGATACCATTGGTTGTGCTGATCCAGCAACAGTAACTTCGCTTTTTGAAACGTTAGGAGCAAGTCTGAAATCGGTTGAGTTTGGTGCTCATCTTCATACAATTCCTGAAAATGCAAAGGGATTGGTTGAGGCGGCCTATAATGCTGGTTGTCGCAGGTTTGATGGTGCAATTAAAGGTTTTGGTGGTTGCCCAATGGCTAAAGATGACTTGACCGGAAATATGCCGACGGAATTGATGTTAGATTGGTTTGACTCAAATGAAATTGAAACGGGTATAGATTCTAGTCAATTTAATGTTGCAATGTCAAAAGCTTTGCAAGTTTTCCCGTAACTTTTACTAAAAGTTGAATTATTAGTTTAAATCTCATTATAGATTGTATTATGAAGTATGTTTTCGGTTTAATTATATTTTCTGTTTTAATGTCATCTTGTACTGATCAAGAAGAGGTGATTCTTGATAATGATCAAAATGCAGATGTTGAAGTAACTGATAAAAAACTTCAAGTTGGAGATATTACTCACTTTGAAACACTTTTTGACGAAGTAGAATTCGCTTCCCCGCTGGAATTTAAGTTGTTAAAAGAATTGCAAGTCTGTGATTCAGTTGAAATTGAAGGTTCAAATTGTGCAACGTGTACTCCAAAATATTTTAAAATTCACCCATTTAATAATAATGCCGAGTTATCTGATGCATTTATGTTGCAGGTAAAAGCATTGACCGTGATGAAAGGGCAGGAGGTTCCATTGCCAATGCGACATCTGATTGTGTTTGAAAGAGAAAATGGTTCGTTGGTTAAAGTAAACGGGTTTAGAGGGAATTTAATTGCTACTAGAGAAAGTGAGTCTGGTGTAAAGGATTTGATCATTCGTTTTTACATTCCTGATGAAGGGGCGTTTATGAATTGTCTATTCTTATGGAAAGATGGCCAGTACAAGTTTGAATCTGTTGAAGCGATTGATGGGGCAGGAGGACATGGTTCTGTTAAAGCTTCCGTCAAAAAAGAGGTTTCAAAAGAGGTTTATCAAACCTTAATGTCGAATGCAATGTTGTTTTAATGAGAAAAGGAATTGTTTTCTTCATCATTGCCTTTACTTCTTGTGTTGAGACTGTGAACCTTAGTGCAGTTGATTATCATTTTTTATTCAATGATGCGAACAGTAAGGTTTGGATAGTGAATAAGGTGATCTTAAATGATGAGAACGTTGCGCCTTTCAACGATTTGGATAAAGATTTGATGGTGTTTCATAAATCGCACGTCATTGACATCATACCTTTAAAAGATATTATGAGGACATCCCCTAGGAAAGGTTCGTATAATCTGGATTCTAAAGAAAAAACATTGTCGATTCAATTTCGTGATAAAGATGAGTGGAGCTTCAATTTGGAATACATTACGGAAGACAGTATTTTAATGATTCCAAGACATGCATCTCAGTTGCAATATTCAATTCAGTTGAAACCTTTTCCTGAATTATAGTTGCTCCATTTTAGAATTACTTTCAAGGCACATTCTTCCAGTTTGAACGGATTTTTTTTGATTTCCTCCGAGAAGTGAAATGTTTACGTCCATACAATCTCCCTCTGTTCCAATAATTTCAACGTAAATACGATCGCCTTTTTTTATGTTGAACTTGTCTTTTATTATTTTCTTACACGTTAACGTATAAGTGCATTCATCAATCCAAACTACTTTCCAAACGGCTTCTAACTTTCCGTCTGTGTAACTTTTTTGTTTGTTTCCTTCTCGGGCAGAAACGCTGTTGGGAATAGTTGGGTAGATAAATCTACCTTCTTTGAATTTTGCACAATCAATTTCTTGAGTCATTCCATAATTAGAAAGAACTGCAAAAATGATGAGAGAGACAAATTTTAGCATTAAAGCTTGATGATTGAGTTTCTAACTAATGTATTGTCGCCCGCAGAAATTACAATGTAAGTTCCTGGATATAATTCACTAATGTTTATTTTAGATTGAGTTGATTCTATAAGAATTTTTCCATCCAAGGAAACAATCTGAACCTTATCTAAAGATTGAAAACCACGAACGTTGATCACATCGGTAGTTGGATTTGGGTAAACCGTAATTTGAACAAGATCATTTTCAGAAACAGCAGCAGGATCATCTTTCACAACGCGAATATCATCTAGGTTTAATTTAAATCCATTATTTGTTCTATTGACGAATGCCAAGTGAATGGTTTGATTGTTGAAACCCAATTCGCTAATGTTTGCTTCATTATAGTGCAGGGAATCAGCAATTTCGCCATAAATGTATTCTAATGTGTCCGTAAAGCTTGGTAGTTGAGTGTCTGTACCAGAAATTAGAACATAATAACCATCAGGAAAAGAAGGGTCAAAGGATTGTGCCTTCCAAGATGCAATGTTACCGTATGCTCCAAGAGTGATTGGCGGTGTGATTAGCCAACGATCTGCCTGTCCGATTGGTTCAAAATATGATGTTGAAGAAACAACTTGGTTCGAATTTCCAGTGTCGAATGGGTCTGGAATCGCAATCCATGCGTCAGTATATTCTGATACACTCGCATTTGGTGTAAATCCGTCATTGTCTACAATTGTATATGTCGCAGGTAAACCTGATTGAAAATCTTCAAAGTAAATCTCGGTTTGAGCAATTGTACTAAATCCACAGATTAACGTTAAGGCAAGTATTGTATTCTTTATCATAATTCAAAAATAGTTAAATGGTATTAACTCGCTAAATTGATCAGTATTTCTTTATATTCTTGGTAAAACTTATCAAAACGAATCAATTTGTCTTTCAAGAATTCATAAATTTTAGGAACATCTTCTTCGTTGTAATAGTTGAGTGAGTTATCCTCCCATTTAATTCGAGAAATTAACCGACCATTCCAATAATGACTTTCTTCATCCCAAACAGCTTCAATCCCCATCTCAGAAACCATTAATGCTTTCATTTCATTCATTTGCTCCCAAAGAATTGAACGAATTCCATCATCTTTTGGTTGGATATCATAACACAAACGTACACCGCTTGGGTCTACTTCCATTCGCACATATGCGTCCTTTAAATCGGTAGGGTAGTTGATCCAATTCATTTGTCGACCATTCACTGAACGAACGTCTTTAATGTTTTTTCTGAATCCTTCCCAGAATGTCGTATTGAGTTTTTTCTTTTCTTCTTTTGATAACATAAATATGTTTTGCTGTTAATGCGACGTAAAAGTACGTTAATCTGTGTAACAATGGTCACAATCGTTAATCAAATATTGCTTAAATTGCGTTAAATTAACAATCGTATATTATGAATAAAATCGTTGGATTATTCGTTGTCGCTATGGCATTTACTTCTTGCTCTGAAGCACAAGTGAAATCTACAGGAGAACAAACTGAACAAGCTGGAGTTATTAATAAAGTCGTTGATGCAGATCAGTTCAAACAATTAATGACAAAAGAGGGTGTTCAAATCATTGATGTGCGTACAGCAAGTGAATGTGCTGGCGGAATGATTGAAGGTGCTCAAAATATGGATATTAACAGTTCAGATTTTAGTGCACAGTTAGCTACTTTGGATGCAAAGAAACCAGTTTTGGTTTATTGTAGATCTGGTGGAAGAAGTGGGAGAGCTGCTGGAATGATGAAAGGGCTTGGTTTTACTGAAGTATACGACCTTAGAGGTGGTTACATGAACTGGCCAAAATAGATTGAGTTTACTTCGTCTAAAAGATTTAAAAGGTCCAAAGGGATACCCCATCGTTGGGAATATCCCTAGGTTAGATGTGCCAAATATTCATCGCCAATTTGAAGGTTGGGCAGATGAGTATGGTGATGTTTTTAGATTGAATTTAGGGTATACCAATCAAACTATTGTAACTCGACCGAGTATTATTCAACATATTTACGCCGATCGTCCTGATGGTTTTGTCCGAATGAAAAAAATGGATAATATTTTGAGGGATGGAGGTGTGCATGGTTTGTTTAATGCGGAAGGGGAAGAATGGAAGGTTCATCGAAAAATTATAGCCAAAGGTTTGGATGTAAAACATCAAAAACAGTTTTACCCTGCCTTGGTTACTGTGATTGAACGTCTTTATAATAAGTGGACAAAAAATGCTGAAACTGGTGAGCCCTTTGATATTCAACGTGATTTATTGAGGTTTACAGTTGATGTGACAGCTTCGCTTGCTTTTGGTATTGATATGAATACTTTGGAGCAAGATGGTGGTGCCATACAAGATCATATGGATAAAGTTTTTCCAATGATTTTTAAACGAATCAATCAGCCTATTTTACTCTACAAGTACTTCAAAACGAAAGACGATAAACTTTTTGATGCCGCTGTGGAAGAGATGAATAAACTCATCGATGTCTTTATTGAAAGTGGTAAGGAGAAAATCCGTGAAAATCCTGATTTAAAAGAAAATCCATCAAACGTTCTTGAGGCTATACTGAATGCGGCAGATGAGGAAGAGCATTTTGGTACAAAAGAGGTACGAGGTAACTTATTAACTCTATTGTTGGCTGGAGAAGACACAACAGCACATACGATTTCTTGGATGCTATTTCTCTTGACTCTGAATCCTGAAGCACAAATTGGTTTAAGGCAAGAAGCGGATGATGTGTTGGGCGATTACCCTTGGTTGACAGCTTATGATCTTCATTCAAAACTGAGGTTTACTGATGCTACCGCTATGGAATCCATGAGAATGAAGCCTGTAGCTCCGGGAATGCTTTTTCAAGCGACACGTGATGTGGCAATTGAAGAATTTCAATTTGTAAAAGGACAAAAAGTTATCGTGCAAACAAGAGCAGCAGCTATGAAAGAGACGCATTTTACAGATGCTAGTTTATTTAATCCAAATCGGTGGTTAAAAGAAAGTCGCTGTCCTGTTCACAATATGGATGCATTTTCTCCTTTTGGAGGTGGTGCTAGGTTTTGTCCTGGTAGAAATTTAGCGATGCTTGAAATTAAAATGGTCATTTCCATGTTGTTTAAAAATTTTAACATTGAAATGGTCACGGATCATAGCGAAATTAAAGAAGTTTTAGCTTTCACTATGATGGCAAGTGATTATAAAGTAAGGTTGTCTAAAAGATAATTTCATTTAACATTTGTTAAGAGCCATTATACGTACTTTTACTCCGAACGAAGAACAAAAGGAGTGCCCAAACAAAATAAATCAACTGTTGTAGACCGTCATGTTGTTTACGATTCAATCCAATCAATTAACAGGAAGGATTGGTGTGTCGTTGCTGATGAAAGAAACATCTATTTATCTTACGATTATCTAATTTCATTGGAAACAGCGATGAAAGGAGAGATGGACTTCTTTTATAATATCTCATACAATCACGCAGGGAAACCTATATTAATCGCTGCCTTGCAGTTGGTTAAGTTTGTTGATAAACGAAGGGCATATTCTGAGGCCCTGTGCAAATTGTCGTATCACTTACACAAGAAACTTATCGATGTTTTTACGATCAATGTTTTAGTTTGTGGAAATGTATTCTCTGATGGTGAGAATGGTTTTTTATGGACAAGTGAATTAACCACAGAAGAAGCGATGGATGAAATTTGTCGTGTTGTTGAGGAACTTAAGGAGGAGAAAAACATTAAAGAAAAGGCTTCAATCACGTTATTCAAGGAGTTTTGGCCGACGTCTAGTGTTTATAGCGATCGACTAAAACAACGTAGTTATAGAGATTTTATGATCGATGTAAATATGATTTTGGAATTACAAGACACTTGGGATTCTATGGATGATTATTTAGCAAGCATGAAGACAAAGTTCAGAACACGTGCTAAAAGTGTATTTAAAAAATCAGCAGAATTGACGATTAAAACACTGGATGAGAGTGAGATAATCGCGAATAGAAATAGAATTTCTGAATTGTTTGGTAATGTAATTGAAAAGTCTGATTTCAGCGCGGGGCGACTAAACACAGATGTTTTTGCTTTGTTTGAAGCTCATTTGAAAGATAAGTTTTTGATGCGTGCGTTCTATTTAAATGATGAGATGGTTGGTTTTAGTACCGCTTTTTCCAACGGTGATGTGTTTGAAGCAAACTATGTTGGATTAGATTATCGTTACAATGCTGAATATGCTGTTTATCAAAGGATTCTGTATGATTATGTAGAGCAATCGTTGAGGTATGGTTCTAAAGAATTACATCTAGGAAGAACAGCTGAATTGATCAAAAGTTCCATTGGTGCATTGCCTAAAAACATGACGCTTTATGCGAAACACAGAAATAGTGTGCATAATATTTTATTAAAACCAATTATTCAGTCGATTTCACCAAGTGAATTCGAATTGAGAAAACCATTTAAAGAAAGTTTGACAAGCTAATGGATTCATTAACACAAATAGTATTGGGTGCGGCCGTTGGTGAGGCTGTCCTAGGGAAAAAGGTAGGGAGTAGAGCAATGCTTTGGGGGGCGATTGCCGGAACTATTCCTGATTTAGATGTATTTTTGAGATATTTTGTGGATGATATAACATCTACAGAAATGCATCGGGGTTTTTCGCATTCAATAGTGTTTGCAATTCTAATCGCTCCTATATTGGGCTGGATTGCACATAAAATCCATCATAAATGGAAAGATGCAAGTTTTAAGAATTGGTCGTGGTTGTTCTTTTGGGCAACTGTAACGCATCCATTACTTGATGCTCATACCACATGGGGAACACAGTTTTTCTGGCCATTCGAATACCGTTTGGCGTACAAGAATATTTTTGTAGTCGATCCGCTTTATACGATCCCATTTTTAATTCTGCTTATAATTGCATTGTTTCATAAACGAACCAATCCTAGAAGGCGTGTTTTTAATAACGCAGGATTGATTGTAAGCACAAGTTATATGGTGCTTACGTTGATTTTTAAATGGATTGCTTTTGGCGAGTTCAAAGAGGAATTACATGCCAATGAAATCGAATACGTTGAATTGGACACGAAACCGACTCCATTTAACTCAATTCTTTGGAATGCACAGGTTGAAACAGAAACAGGATATCGTGTAGCATACTATTCGTTTTTTGATTCAAAAAGGATTCAATTTTCGCATGAATTCCCTAAGAATCACCATTTATTAGATCCATACAAAGATCAAAAGGTGGTGCAGCAGTTGATTAAAATTGCTGTTGGTTGGTATTTTATTGAACAGGAAGGAGATAAGCTGATTTTTTACGATATGCGTTTTGGACAAGTTGGGATGGATCCTGATGAGTCGAAATTTATGTGGAGGTATGAGTTGTCAATCAACCCTGAAGGTCAAGTGGTAGTAGAGCGGGGTCGACCTGACATGGCGAATATTGGTCAAATGTTTGATGAGTTAATGTCTCGTATTAAAGGGAATTAATTTGAAGAAAAAAAGGCGATGAAATTTAACATCGCCTTTTTTATTCTATCTAGTTTAGGTCTTAACCCCATTGGCATAATACACCTCCCATTAAAGCAAGGGTGATAATCCAGTATCCTGAATTAATAAATGTGTACTTCCATGATTTACGTTCAAACATGGAATTTGTAGCAAATACTGGAAATACAATAAAGATTCCGATAATTGTTCCGTGTAAAGCACCATGTTTAAAGGTTCTGAAATTACTACCATACTTTGACATGAAATCATCAATATACATTGAAATTTCAGATCCTGGCTTTGCAAATCCTTCTTCATTGATTAAGGTGGAGTAGATATCGGTTTGATGTACAACAAGACTAAAAAGCATCAATCCTAACATAAATGCAAAAACGAAACTCAGAACGAAAATTAAGAGCATGTTGGCGCTTTTCATCTTTTCTTCTGTCATTTCTGCCTCTTTCATCCAAGCGGTTCCAATAACCTTTGGATTGTAATAAATAAATCCCGTTAACAATGGGACAAGTGCAGCTAATGCTACAATACCGACATGTGGAAACATTTTTTTTGTTTTTAAAGTTCGAAGTAAATGTAAATAAATTTAGCTAAGCACGGAGAAACATCGCGAGTAATCGAATAGAAAAGACAATCATTATGACACCAAAAACCTTGAATATGAATCGTAGTTTATTAGGTTTAATAAGTGTTATAAGTCGATTTGAGAAGTAAGCTTTTAATAGGTCTGTTGCGAATATTACGATTAATGTTGTAATCAGGGATGTGATCGTTTCAGATGTGTTGAATTTAGTTTGATTGTAGGAAACGAAACCAAACCAAACAGCAAAAACAAATGGGTTTACAAAGTTGATTAAGAAACCATTGATGAAATAAATGCCGATATTTTTTTGTTTGAATTTCCCGTTGACTTCCGTGGTAAGAGTTGGTTTTAAGAAATACTTCAGTCCAATTGTCAATAAGATGATTGCGCCTCCCAAGGAAATCCACTTTAGGTTTGATGAATCGTTGAAAAATTTTTCAGCGCCATAAAAAGCAAGGAAAACACAAATTATATCACCAATGATAATTCCCGATGCGACAGCGACTCCAGCTTTAAAGCCCGACTCTAAGGCACTTTTTAAAAGGTAAAAGAGTACAGGGC
>JBFHHS010000060.1:0-13246 GCA_041596895.1 Crocinitomicaceae bacterium
ACCGTTGGATGAAAGGTGGAGCAGAATGCTTTATCAAAATGAAAAAACGAATGGTTACGGCTAAAAACGTCAAGTTATCTGACCGTATTCATGGATTGTCGCACTTATTCAATTCTTCTGTTTTCATTTTTATTTTGATGATTTCTTTATTCAGTTTACCTGTACTTCATATCAAGGACAGTTTTGCTGATTTGAATTATGTCATTCGTTTTGGTTCTATTTTCATTATTAGTACCGTGTTTTTAATGTTTTACTACTGGCATTCGTTCAGAGATAAAACAGAGCAAAAGGCAAAATCATTCTTTACTTTTATTGGAAGATTCTTTGTTTTCTTAATGGTTTCAATGGGACTTGCGTTGAGTAACTCTGTGGCGGTAATTGAAGGATACCTAGGAATTAAAAGTTCATTCGTTCGTACACCGAAATTCAATGTGAATGTGAAGAATGAGTTTAAAGGAAATAAATACGATAAGAAAAGTCTTTCTATTTTGAATATTGGTGAAGGAATTCTTGCGGTTGTATTTTTATTCACAGCAATCAATCGTGGTATTTATGGTGATTTAGGAATGGTTCCTTTCCACTTGATGCTTGCATTCGGTTATGGATTGGTTTTCTATCATTCAATTGCTGAATTAAGAACTCAGAACGCATAAATGATGACTAGACGTATTCTTGTTGCGTTTAGTATTGTTGTTTTTCTTGTATCCATATTCTTAGTCAATTGGCAAGTTGACAGAACAAACTTTAGCTTTATTGCGCTTTTTTACACCTTGGCTTTTGCCGCGTATCTCCTTTTAATACGATATAAAGAAGCACTGTCATTTAAACATTTCATCTTAATTGCAGGAGCAGCTCATTTAATCTCCATGATCTATGAGCCTTACCTTTCCATTGATTATTATCGATTTATTTGGGATGGGGAAATTACATGGGTAGGCATCAATCCATTTGATTTCACGCCACAAGAACTCTTCCATCAGCCTTTCGTACAGGAAAGTCCGTACTTATTAGAAGTCTACGAGGGCATTGGGGGAATGTCTCAGGCCAACTATTCCGTTTATCCTCCTGTAAACCAAGGTTATTTCCTTCTTGCTACCGCATTCTCGAATTCATTATCAGTGAATACCTTCATTTTAAAATTGTTAATTGTCATCACTGAAATCTTTGGAGCGATTTATTTGAGAAAACTACTGATGTATTTGAAGATTGAAACATCACGCATGTGGTTGCTTTATCTGAATCCACTTTGGATTATTGAATGTACTGGGAATACCCATTTTGAAGGAGTGATGATTTCATACTTGTTCATTGCCCTCTACTTTTTGATTCAAAAGAAAATTGTAACCGGTGCTGTGTTTTTTGCCATTGCCGTACAAATCAAATTAATCCCGTTAATGCTTCTTCCCTTCTTTTATCGCTTCTTGGGATTCTGGAAGTCGGCATTGTTTTATTTAATTACGATTACAATTGTTATTTTATTGGCTTTACTACAATTAAACAATGAGAACATAGAAAATTTTGGAAATAGCGTTCGCTTATATTTTCAAGTCTTTGAGTTTAACTCCTTCATCCTCCATTATTACATACAATACGGAATCGCCGAAACAGGTTGGAATTTAACAAAAACATACGGCCCACAATTATCTAGAATCGCCATTGGTCTAATTATGACATTGGCACTTTACGGGCAAATCAACAATTGGGAAAAACTATTTCGAAGAATGACCATTGCCTTTTTCATATACCTTTTGTTCAGTAGTACACTCCACCCTTGGTATGTCTTAACGATGTTAGCTTTATCCATCTTCACAAACTACACATTCCCTCTCCTTTGGTCATTCTTGATTTTCTTCTCCTATGTATTTTACAATTACAATGATAGCAGTGCATTTGAAGTTAGAACAATTGTCAATATCGAATACATTCTATTGATTGGTCTATTTATCTACGAGATGATTAAGAGGAAATCACCGTTTACTTTTTTACGATTGAATTAACCTTTCTTTTTCTTTTCTGGCACAGGATCATGTCCATGTCCACCCCAAGGGTGACACGAAAGAATCCGTTTCAATCCTAAATACGTTCCTTTAAACGGCCCCCAAACACGCAATGCTTCCAACATATAATTTGAACATGTTGGGACATACCTGCACGATTGCGGTAAAATGGGACTGATGATCCATTGATAAATTTTTACCAGAACCACAATTGGGAAGTTGAAAATCTGCTTGAGAAGCTTCATAAGGGCAAATTTATTCTTTTTTAACGCATCTCTGTTGATTATCTACCGATTTCTGTAACCTGTAGTATTCAATTTTCGTTATCTTTAATATACTCTCTAATAACCAGAACTGTAATGCGAACTATTTTAACTCTATCAATTATCTTATTCTCTTTTCTTTCATTTGCTCAACCTAAGGATTCCTGGGACGAGGAGAAAATTGAAGTGAAGAAAGGAACGGATAACAATACAATTCTTAGTGCAAAAGCAATCATTGCAGAAGGATGGTCAGATTTAGCTCAACCTATTTTCTGGAAACAAATCATGGAATTATCACCAGACTCTGTCCTCATCAACATTGCAGCTTCTCGCGTGATTGTTGCTAAAATGAGTAAAGCAGACTGGAACAAACAGACAGATTCTGAAAAAGATGCATTTAGAGACAGTGTTCGTGCATCACACGGTTTGACTGGAGAGGATCGAATTTTTTGCACCACAGGGAAGAATGATTTTTACAAATTTGATGTCGTTTATCCTTCGATTAGTGAAGGTGTTGAAGCCTTTGAAAAGTATGGTGTTGATCCATGGTATGCACAAGCAATTTTATTGATTGAGAGCCCAGGACAACTAAAAAAATCGCGTGTTGGTGCCTATGGTCCTTTTCAATTAATGCCTGCTGTTGCACGCGCTCAAGGTTTAACCGTAAATCGTTCCACAGATGAACGTTCAGATTTTGACCGCAGCGCGTATGGGGCATCTCGCTTAATTCAACGTGTATGTGTGCCTGAAGCAAAACGCATTTTAGATGCAAAAAATATAAGCTATCAAGAAGATGACCTTTGGTTCCGTTTATTCGTACTTCATGTTTATCATGCAGGTGCAGGTAATGTTGGCGCAGTGGTGAATAAAATCAATCCTTCTGAAGGTGGACAATCATTAATTCAGGCGATGTGGCAAAACACCGCAGCACAATTTGGAAATAACTCACAAAACTATTCTCAAATAGCATTGGCGTCTCAATTGATTTTACATGAACGTGTCCATGCAGATTGTGATTACATCTTGGATTGTGCAATGATAGAATCATCAGAATCACACCGTGGCCAATAGTAGATCAGAATCATTGAACTATATATTGATTGCCTTTCTTTGCTTTCAAACTGTTATTGGTTATGCCCAAAAAGAAGATTCATTACTTAACGTGATTAAATCGACCAACCTTGAATTCCTCCCAACAACTCAAAGGAATCAAGATTACCTTGAAACTATTTTCAAGTTAGATCAAGAGATTCGAAACGCTGTAACAATTGTGCTCCAACAAGATGGTCTTGAATCAAAAGCGTATGAAAACATTATTGAAAAGCAAAAAGAAATTGATCGATATCTATTCAATAAAATGGTGGATTATTTAACGATTTATGGTCACCCTTCAGCAGAATTAGGTGAAATTGCCTGTTTTACACCTCTACTTATATTCCATCACGTATCAGGGACGTCGGAAGATTTAGAATTGAAAGAATCATTTTTTCCCATTTTTTACCAAGCCTACTTGAAGGGAAGTCTTGAATCAAATAGTATATATTTTTATCTCTTTCGATTACATTCTCAGATATTCAATCGAGAATTTGAGTCAGAATTAAATGAAGAAAATCAAATAGAGTTCTTAATACAATTACTCCATTTACAGAAAGAATAACCTACCCTTTTACAAATTTCATGGAAATTGAATTCACGCAATGACGTGTGTTTTTTTCCGTAAATCCTTCCCCTTCGAACACATGTCCTAGGTGACCATCACAATTAGCACACACAATTTCTACACGTCTTCCATCCGCATCGAGAACACGCTTTACTGCCCCTTCAATT
This sequence comes from Crocinitomicaceae bacterium, assembly GCA_041596895.1. Classification (GTDB taxonomy): domain Bacteria; phylum Bacteroidota; class Bacteroidia; order Flavobacteriales_D; family Crocinitomicaceae; genus UBA4466. The sequence goes on from JBFHHS010000060.1 coordinate 4,088, forward strand.
TCATCATCAAAAGAAGGCCAACCACACCCCGAATGAAACTTTGATTTCGCCTCATACAAAGGAGCATCACACTGTCGACAAATGTAAGTTCCTTCCACAAAATGATCCGTGTATTCACCAACAAAGGGCGCTTCCGTCCCTTTATTGATAATTACACGTGTTTCTTCTTTATTTAATTCATTCATGTTTAAAGACTCACTTTATTAATTTCAGATGAAAACTCTTCGATTAGAACCTCCATAGCTTGTTTTAAGACGTTCTCTTTTCCTTCTTTGGCTTTTATATACAATCTTCCACCATTCTCATTGTATTCAAATGTGATGTACTTAACAACTTTTAAAACTTTTGCTTCGCCTTCTAAATCCAAATCATCCATATTAATTCCGTCAAGATTCAAGAAAGCGCTAATCCCAGACTTACCAAAATCTTCGCATCCTTCAGGTAAATTTAACGATGCAGAACCTGCAGATGCATAAACTGGATTTGTAGAAGCTGAAAGTCCATCTTCATTCAACTTGATTTCAGTAGAACCATATGACATCATATCTTTCGCCATATTCCCAAGACTTTGACCTTTCTTCTCTAATCCTAAGAATACATTAAAATCAGGAATAGTTCCTTCCATCATTTCAGGCTCCCCTACCATAACAACACCAAACTGTCCATTAAACAATCCAGCAAAACCATCTTCACCTGCAGCCATCAAAGCAAATTGTGCAGGTCCTCCCATGGCACGACCTAATTCATCCATTGCATCAGGAGAAAAATCGTTAACGAGTCCTTGCATTTTCTTCAAGTCAAGATTAATTGATAGTCCAAAACGCGGAGTACCTTGCCCAAGTTTTGCAACAATTGGAGCTTTACTATCTGACTTAAAGAACATGCGTTCGCTCAATTCTTTAGAGAAATAGTTTTTTGTTTCAATGATTCCAGCGCCATCTTCAAACTTCATTACAGTTTGAATGTAAGAGTCTTTAACAAGCGTTTTAAGTTCATCCTGTTTCTCTTTACTTAAGTTCGATAAATCGGTATCAGAAGTTCCATAAAGTGTGGCTACATTCATTCCCAGAACAACATCACCGTCGACATCTAAAATTTCATCAACCTTTCCTCCACTTACTTTTCCATCGGCCTTTTTAAATGCATCAGCCAATGCTTTTTTCGTATCATAATCTCCCTTTCTAGAAATTACTATTGCCAAAGGACCTTTCACACCAATTGAAACATCTCCATCTGAACAAAAGTGCATCCCCTTAGATTCGTTCACATCGAAACCACGTTGAGTTAACTCGGCAACCAATGAATCTGTGCTTTTAACACTTAAAAAAGCATAAGTTACAGCAGGAGCTCCATCAGAATCAAATGGACCTTCCAAAGCATAATAAACCGGAGCATCAAAATTGATTAATTTCTCAAGTGTTGCCATTTCACCATCGAGTAACTTTCCGATTTTCGGAACATTTTTATAATCTGACTTAGTTAGAATTGCTTTTAAATCAGCATTTCCGAATCCTACGATTGATTCATTGTCATTTAGAAAAGAAGATAGTGCCTCTTTTGTGCTTTGTTCCGCTGATGAACCAGAGCAAGAAGCAAAAAGTCCAACGATAAAAGCAACAGCAATTATCTTTAGTGTTAAGTATGAGTTTTTCATTTGGGTTTGAATTTGTTCTTAAAAATAATGAAAAATTAGATGCACAAATTATGCCAACAACTATTCACGAATTAATATCTTTGCAACATGCATTTGGTTGAACCCTATTACCAATGGCGCAACCTATATGTCGCCTCTGAAGATGAAGCTTCCCCTTTTTTTGGAAGGGAATACAGTGAATTTGAATTTCATAATAGCATTTACAATTTTTACATCCATCCACAATGGGATTCTATGGAATCTCCTACATTGTTCATTAAGATCTTATACGTCGATTACGAAGACTGTTATGCAATTATTGAAATGATTGGTGAATGGAACGATGCAATTGAAAATGACATCATGACGTTAAAACGAGACGTGATAGAGGAATTAACACGATATGGAATTGATAAATTTTTATTGATTGGCGAAAATGTGTTGAATTTTCATTCATCAGACGACTGTTATTATGAAGAATGGATTGATGATATTGAAGATGGTTGGGTGGCTATGATTAATTTTCATGATCATGTTCTTGTAGAATTTGAGGAAGTTGGCATAGATCAGTATTTCGTTATGGGAGGAGAAATGGAGATGATTGAGTGGAGGACTTATTCTCCTAAACAATTGTTTAAGAAGGTAAGTAGTATTGTAGAAAAACGATTGGAATAAAAAAAGGTGCTACCACGGGCAGCACCTTCAAAATATAGTTTTGATTCGGTTTATTTCTGAATCATAATTTTAGATGACATTGCTTTATTTCCAACGAAGAAGTTAACAATGTAAATACCACCTTTCAATTCACTTGGTAAAACAATACTCTCTGCATTCTCTCCAATTTGAGATTCACCTAAATCAGATGTAAAAACTGAACGTCCGTTCATATCAACCAAGTTCAAGTTCATGTTACCTACAGTAAGAGAATTGAAATCAATGATTAATTTATTTCCATTTGAAGCATAACCAGCAGTAAAATTAGATTCAATTGCAGCTTCTTCAGATAAACTCGCCGTACTTCCTAAGATGTGCTGAGATAAATAAATAATATCTCCTGAGTTCGCTCCATTGTCGTTTGCAACGTTAGAAGCAATATAAAATGTTACCGCTCCAACATCCGTTGCAGGTGCATTCCAAGTCCAAAACCAAACACTGTTGGCATCCGTATTACTAGCTGCAGTATGTGAAACGTATTCGCGTCCCCCCGCTGAAAAATTTTGAGTACCACCAATTGTAGCACCTAAAAGAGTACCTGCAGCAGTATCTGTTCCATCAAGAACTGTAGAAGAGAATCCTTTTTTAGCAGGATTAGATGATAATTGTAAGCTTACTGTATAAGTTCCACCTGGAGTGTAGTTAGAAACAGGATTAGTTCCATCCAACACAATGAACGTATTTTCAGTCGTTCCATCTTGAGTTGTTCCAACGTGACATTGTGTACAGTTATTTTCTCCTGGGGCACCGGTTAATCCCGATTGTCCACCTGAACTAAACATGTGTGTTTTCTTAAACGATTCAACGACTCCAGTATTTGTACCTTGAAAAGATAAAAATGCAATTGATGCAATAGCCGTAATTCCTAAAATGTAATTTTTTTTCATATTAATTTGTGATTTGTAAATAGCCTAGTTATTTAGTTTCCCTTGTGAAATCCAACATTCGATATGTTGAGCAACACTATCTGGAAGTTGCGCCCCACCCGATGGCATTGGAGTAACTCCACTTTCATGTCTTATGACGCTTAAAATGATGTTAGCGTTGGCTGAAACATTGGCATGATTCGTTAAATCATACCCATTCGTTGATCCACCACCGCCGTGACATCCACTTGTAGCACAGCTTTGATTCAAAATTGGTTCAACTTGAGTAGCATAAGAAATTGTATCAGGACAATTAGAATTTATTGAATTCGTGTCAATGTCAACTTTATCTTTTGTACAAGAAAAAAGGGACAAAACGGACATTGAAACTATGGATGCTGCTGTAATTATTATTCTCATAATTTAAAATTTCTTGTGATGCTAAAGCCCAATCTAAACTCACCATTTAGCCAATCGGAGTATGTTCCAGGGATAAACTGAGTTTCATTAAAACCTTTAGCATTTGTCATTACTACCTTAAAAACGTGACCATTTGTAGCGTATTCAAATCCAGCGGACAAACTATTAAAGTTATTTGTGCGTACCGTATTATCATGGAATGCATGGTAATACTCCGCAATGATTCCCATTTCTTTGGTGAACTTCAAATTAAAAGCCGCCCCAAGAGCAAACAAGCCATTCACATCATTTACATCAACGTAATTTCTATGTACATAGGTTGGCATTAAAGCTAAACTAAAACGATCACCAAATTTACGTGCCATATTTAATTGAGCACAATAAGCCATTCTATGTGCAAATTTCGGGAAATGTTGAACCTGAGTAACATCAGGACTGGCCTTCATATAAGATAAAGTAGAAGTACCAATAAACGTCATACTCAGAGGCATTTTCGTTGTCTTATTCTGTGTCAAGATTCTATATTTCGCAAAGCCATCGATTAAAGACCGATATGGCAAACCAGTTCCCTTGCTCCTACCGAGGCCAATCATCAACTTATCAGAAATCCCATATTCAAAGGCGAACCGAATATCTGAAGCCTGATCAAATCCCAGCCATGACTGAGCTAATTCCGATGCATCCCACCCAGGAAGCATGTCGCCAAATCGATGTTCAATTCTAAATTGCAAGGTTTTCTTTTTCAATGTTTCAACTGAATGTCCATTTAAAATTCGTGTTCCGCTAAATGTTTCTTGAACATCCTGTGCTTGTACTCCGAAAAAAGCAATCGTAGATAAAGCAAGTAAAGTATTTTTTAATCTCATTTGTTTGCTAATTGTTTTATATAAGCTACTAAATCATTGATTTGGTCATCACTCATTTTCTCTTCTGTATATAATGGCATGTATTGCTTTCTACCTGCTTTCGCATAAGTCCCGTAACGAATAATTTGATATAGAGATTTATCTTTATAATTCTTTAGATTTTTGACAAACATTTTCGCGGACAAACGATCATTATCTAGATTTAAATACGTTACACGTCTATTCGCATGGCAATGCAAGCAACTTTTATTGTAGATCAATTTACCGTTTTCCACATTCCCACCTTCTCCAAACTTTCTTAAGTTCACATCCATCGTTGGTAAAAAAGTTGCACTATAAGATGTACGATGTGAATTCATCAATTCATTTTTCAAAGTTTCTCTTTCGGTTTCACTTAAAGTTGGCATATTTCGAAGTGAATTGAGCGTTGCTTCACTTAAATCTAAATCTTTAATATGAAGTTCATTCTTTTTGAAATAGTGCATTATTGCCTCTAACTCCCAATCTTTCAAATAACGACCCGAAGAACAATACTTAGCACAGAGTTGAACCGAATTTTCGAGTGTATCTCGCGCATTTGTAACAAGGTCTCCATATTTTTTCACATAATCATTATTGTAAAAGGACGTTCGATTATAGATTCCGTAAAAGGTTGATCCAGGTAAAAAAGGCAAGCCATTTTCTTTAGAAAAGGTCAATCTATCTGAGGCATCTTCACTTTCCAACGCCTTAAACTCTTGTCCCAAATTATGACAATCGGTACACACAAAATACGAAGAAATACGTTTTGATTTTTTGCCCTCTTTTCGGGTACGACCGTTAAGGATTAGGTCTTTACCCATTTTTGCCTTCTCTTCATCATAGCCATTCATAGAGTGTGTATACTTACCCAATCCTAATTCGCTTAATACATCTTCTAACGAACTATTAGAAACTTGATCATCGCTTATTTTTTGAATTTCAGCAGCACCAGTAGTTGATATCAACAACAAGACTGAAACACAACTCACCAATAATATTAAAAGCAGTTTATTCAATTCTTTTTTATTTTATGACAATTCTGTGACAATGTACGAATTTTAAATTAGTCCTAATAAATATGAGGCTTACCACCAATAATAATTCATTTTATGTATATTTAGTTTTATAAATAATACCCATGTTCAATAACGAAATGTTACAAAAACTTCAGCAAATGAAATCTCATGCAGATGAGAGTAAAACTCGTTTGGGAAGTCTTAAAATCACGGAAGAATCAGGCGGAGGTCTGGTAAGAATCACAATGGATGGAAATCGTAATTTAGAGTCCGTCGAAATCAATGCAAATTTAAATACACTTGAAAAAGAAGACTTAGAAGATTTACTTGTTGTTGCGTTTAAACGTACACTTGATAAAGTGAATGAAATTAATGAAAAAGAAGTGATGTCATCAGCACAGAACCTTTTTCCAGGAATGTAATTATGACAAAGCAAGAACTAAGGTCAAAATATTTGGAGTTACGTAGAACTCTTTCTCCAAAACAATTGGAAAACATCTCAGAAAGCGTATGTCACCGTGTATTCAGTAATTTTCAACTTGAAAAAAAACGAATCAGCTTATTCCTACCAATTGAACGAACGAAAGAAATCAACACGTATAAGATTTGGGAGAAAGCAATTTCTTTTGATGCTGAAGTAGCTGTTCCAAAGATCAATCATAACACTAACGAACTTAAGCATGTTCTGTTCGAATCAAAAGATCAATTAGAAATTACAAAATTCGGTATACCCGAACCTAAAAAAGGGCGTGTAATTGCTGCTGAACATTTTGACTATGTTTTTGTTCCCTTGCTAGCAATTGATTCTAGCGGTTATCGAGTTGGTTATGGGAAAGGATATTACGATCGATTTCTAAAAAGATGTTCACCACGTTGTAAGTTTATTGGTTTAAATCATTTTGATGATGTAAACGAAAGTATTTCAGATTTGCATGCTATGGATATTAAATTGGATGCATGTATTACCCCAAATCAAATCATTCGTTTTGAGTAACAATCAAGGGCGATATCATTTACTTGCAATTTTTCTTATACCTGGATTACTCGTTTCCATCTTTTTAGCCAACTCTTGGATAGTCCCGATTGTATTTATGCTTATTGCCATAATCATTTCAATACTAGTTTTAAGAAAGTCAGAATAAAAACGAATCTTTTTATCGTTTTTACCGTATCTTCATGATATGCTGCGCTTTAGCCTTATACTGCTTTGGATAATTTCTTCTTCCATTATAGAAATGTCCTCTGTGCGACCTGTTTTCGGGGTAAAAATTTCAATAGCGCCAAACTCTCAAATCACTACGTTTGTTTGCTATAACTACAATGGTAGAAATTTAACGGATAAAAGAGTTTTAGATCGAGAAACCTTTGTGAAATTCGTTTCTGGTCATTGGCCAAGCGTTTACAATCCATACAGAAAAGATTTCTTTAAAGAACATAACATTGATTGCGCATTAAAAGTTGACGAATTAACAAGAAAGAAGGTGGTTGGTTGTGTACCATTAGATTCTCTTTGGAAAATAAGATTCTCCACATATCCATTTCAACATAATCCAGAACTTGGATGGAGTAATAAATATCACAAACCTTCTCCAAAACAAGAAGTGTATTTATCGCAACGATACGGAATAAATCATATTGATGGTGATTTCTTTCTGGACACAAATTTCTGGAAAATAATGCAAGATGTTTCTGACCCCATTTGGATTGCCAATTACAAGTCTCTAAAATAAGTCGTAAGTTTATACTAACTAATACGTCTCAAAATTTATGAAACATATATTTCCTTTAATACTAATCTTCACATTAATTTCGTGTTCAGAGAACAGCTCGAATCCACTTGAAACTTCAACTATAGGAAGTGAAACTTCAATCGAAGATCAAATAGAATTACAAAGTTTGGAGTCGATCAATGAAGATAACAAACCAACACCATCGCTAATTAATGAACTGAAGCACACTGGTGATTCAGTTATAGACAATAATCAAGAAGAAAAAACATCAAACTCTGTAGAAGAATCAAGTAAGAAGACAGTGGATGACATTTCTATTACAAATTTTCATGAATATGTAAATTATAATGCTTTTCTCAATCAACATGTGAGTTCAAGTGGAAAGGTAAATTACACTTTAGCCAAGTCGAATATGGCAGATTTGGATAAAATCATTAATGAGTTTCAACGTAATTTACCAGAGTCTAATTGGACAAAGAATCAGAAGCTTGCATATTGGATAAATGCATACAATTTATTTACGATTAAACTTGTAGCTTCGAACTATCCAGTTTCATCAATAAAAGACATTACTGCAAAACCTTGGGACAAAGTATTCATTGAATTAGGTGAAAAAAAACTTAGTTTAAATGATATCGAGCATAAAGAAATACGGGCGAAATTCAATGAACCTAGAATACATTTCGCATTAAACTGTGCAAGTGAATCGTGTCCTAAATTACTTAACAGAGCATACAAAGCATCCAGTTTAAATTCCCAATTAACTCAATCAACAAAAACATTTTTGAATGATAAATCAAAGAATGACTTAAGCGATGTTAATTCTATAAAAGTTTCTCAACTTTTTGATTGGTATAAAACAGACTTTGATAAAGATGGGGACATCATTGTTTTCATAAATACATATGTTTCCACACCCTTTGATAAACCAAAAATATCATATTTAGACTATTCTTGGAAATTAAATAATTAATCCAGAATTCTTTCGATTGGTATCCAGACCTCTTCTTCTGAATTTGGACTTTCTCGATTATACTTATCTCCCAAAATTTCAAAATGCGGGGCATCTGCGAGCTTGAATTGAGAGTTTGGTAGCCAATCTGATAAGATATAATTCATTGTTAGAGGAAATTCTTTAGATGATCCCTTATGGAGAAATACAGCATACAAGGTGTCTTTTATAATCACTTGTTTAAACTCATTTGAATTGAGATCCTTAACTTCAACAAGTGCAAACTTTTTAAACAGATTACTAAAATCAAATGCTTTAAAATAATCAAGACTTGGATATATCTGTAATGATATAAAATTCTGATTAATTCTATTCTCTATAAGGTTAACTTTTGGTCTAAACCTTGACCAAAGTTCGTAAGTTCGATCCTTTTCTAAGGACATGGTTAAGCTATCACCCACAAACTTTTTCTCTGTAATAAATTCTGTACGTATGAACATAGAATACAATAATAGAATAAAAGTCTTTTGTTTCAAGAATTAGATAAAAAAGAATATTTAAGCAATGATAGGTATATAAAATGTCTCGTTATAATTGCAAGCAAGTACCCCAGGGGAAAATTCATTAGAACGTTTTTAGGAGTTTTAAACTAGAGATTGGGAGTGGTATAAAAAACAAAACCCCAACCTATTACTAGATTGGGGTTTGTTAAAAGTGGCGTCGACTTACTCTCCCACCCTCAAAAGGGCAGTACCATCAGCGCAAGTAGGCTTAACTTCTCTGTTCGGAATGGGAAGAGGTGGACCTTACTGCAATAAACACCTAAAACTTTAAATTTCTTTAAGTTAAAATGACTATCGGATGATTGAAGTAAAAATATTGTAAAAATTGAGAACTATAAGTCTACGGGTAATTAGTACTACTCAGCTTTGACATTACTG
>JBFHHS010000061.1:0-13189 GCA_041596895.1 Crocinitomicaceae bacterium
ACACTTCCTGGGATTAATGATAGGTTCTCAATTCCCGCAAATCGCAAGTCGATACATTTTAAAACAAATTCATGCCAGACTTCTCCTGCACCTACTTTTACTTGTACGATTTCTTCATCTTGATGTACTATCTCAAATCCTTTAATTTCATTTTTTATAACTAATCCATCAAAATCTTTTGTGAATAGCACATTACTTCCTCCACCGAGGACTAGCAATTCTGACTGATCTCTTTCGGCTAGGATTTGTGTTAATTCATCCACCGTTGAAAAAGTTGCGAATCGTGCTGAGTTCACTGAAATACCAAAGGTATTGTGCGCTTTTAAATCTACATTTTTTGAAATCATATTTCAAATGTAAATCATTCTTTAGCACAAATTGATTGTGTGCAAAATAAACTTCAACGTTCGATTGTTGTTAATTCGATGAATGCCCTTAAATTTGTAGCTATGCAAATGAAACAAGTCGCTTTAGAAACAATTAATGAACTCAACAAAAACACATTAATTGAGCATTTAGGAATCGAAGTTATTGAACTCGGCGCAGACTACATTGTTGGAAGGATGCCAGTGGATCAGAGAACAATTCAACCTTTTGGACTTTTGCATGGTGGCGCTTCGGTGGTGTTGATTGAGAGTCTGGGTTCAATTGGATCTAGTTTATTGATTAATCATGACGAAGAGTTTTCTGTTGGGTTAGAGGTGAATGCAAATCACGTTGGTGCTGCCAAGGAAGGGTTTGTGGTTGCAACTGCAAAATTATCCCATGGAGGTAGAAGAACGCATGTCTGGGTAGTTGAAGTGCATCACGAAGCATCGAAAAGATTGATTTGTACAGGACGTTTAACTGTTATGGTTGTTGATAAAAAACGATAGGGTGGGAGATGTTCTTCGATATAGAATACCCAATGCTAGTGCAGTCGTTTCTACGGGGGTGTTTAAAAAAGTGCATTCCATTTTAGATGCTTCTGGATTTTTCGTTTCTGATTTTGAAAAGGAGAATGTGTTCGTGTTTGAGGAAAAGGACTTAAGTGAATCGTTCAGTTATTCAAAAGATTCTATTGAAGAACAAACAAAAGATGATTACTTAATTGCTGCCGCTGAGTTTCTTTCAAATATTCAACGTGAAAAGTTAAATAAAGCCATTTTTTCAAGGGTGAAAATGGTTCAACAAAAAGTAAACGAAATCGAATTATTCAACGCGCTTTGTGAAAAGTATGAGAGTGCATTTGTTTATTTAATTTCAAGTGAATTGTTCGGAACATGGATCGGGGCTACACCTGAAGTTTTGATTCAACGCAAGGGAACAAGTGCTCATACAATGTCTTTGGCTGGCACTTTACCAAGCAATTCGCCAATGGGATGGTCTTCTAAAGAATTGGAAGAGCAGGGTTTTGTAACTGAATTTATCCATAGTCAATTAATAGAACGAAACGTTCAAGAGCTTGTTCAAAGTGAATTAAAAACTGTCGTTGCAGGTCCTGTAAAGCATCTCAGAACTGATTTTAATTTTAACCTTAGTGAAAAAAATGTATTGGAGTTAGCCGCTTCTTTGCATCCTACTCCTGCAGTCAGCGGTTTACCAAGAAGAGAAGCTATACAATTGATAAATCGTTTGGAAAAACACAAACGAAATTTTTACACGGGGATTATTGGTGTTCAGAATGCACAAGATTCAAATATTTTTGTAAACCTCAGGTGTGCACAGGTGTTTGAATCGAATATAGCACTTTATTTAGGAGGAGGATTCACAAAGGATTCTAACATTTTGAAAGAGTGGGAAGAAACGGAAGTGAAGGCGGCAACCTTACTTGAGGTTATAGAGAAATTACAAAATTATTATGATATCAACAGATAAGTCAGGTGTAAGGGCGTTTATTCAAGCGTGTTTGAATAACAATTTGAAACACTTTGTTTGTTCTCCCGGATCAAGGAATGCACCGATTGTAATTGCATTAGATGAGCATCCAGGTATTAAAACATTTGTAATTCATGATGAACGTTCAGCTGGATTTTATGCACTTGGAATGGCGCAACAACTAAATGCTCCAGTTGCAGTTGTGTGTACCTCGGGGTCTGCCATGTTGAATTATTATCCAGCGGTTGCTGAAGCGTACTATCAATGTATTCCTTTGGTTGTAATTTCAGCTGATCGACCTCAAGAATGGATCAATCATGGTGATGGGCAAACGATTGTTCAGAAGGGGGCTTATTCAAATCATATAAAGTATGAAATGGAAGTTCCAGAACAATTAGATGATGAATTTGATGTCGCAAAGATTCAACAACAGGTTAATTCTGCTTTTGATGCTTGCAATGGAGCTTGGAAAGGCCCAATTCATTTCAATTTACCGGTTTCTGAACCATTGTATAATACTGTTGAGGTTGATGTTGATGATTTGGATGTTAGAGCAATAGATATTGAAGAAGATGAATTTGATTTTTCAGAGTTTCATGAAATTTGGAGTACTTCTGAACGCAAAATGATTATCTGTGGACAAATGGATAAAAATGTTGGGCTTCTAAATAGTTTATCTGAACTGGCAAAAGATACGTCTGTGGCAGTATTGGTCGAAAACACATCCAATTTGGTAGATGGAAGATTTATTCAATGCATCGATCGGACGTTAAATGCCATTGAGGTGGCTGAAATCGAGAATTTTAAACCGGATGTGCTGGTCTCCATTGGAGGTGCGATTGTTTCTAAAAGGATCAAACAGTTTTTAAGGTCTTCTAAGATAAAAGCGCATTGGAAAATTGGGTTTGAATTCCCTGAGATGGATACGTATAGAGCGTTGAGCAAATCATTGAAATGTCATCCGAATACATTTATGTCAAGAATTTTGTCTGAATGTGGTGCATTGAATAATTCTACTTTCGGTAATCAATGGAAGCAAAAGGATTTTATCGTCCAGGATTTATTGCCTGAGTATTATGAAAATGTCGAATACTCTGATTTGGCTGTTTTTGATGTTGTTTTGGATTATTTACCCGAAAATTCATTGCTGCATATGGGGAACAGTTCGGTTGTACGTTATTGTCAATTGTTCGACCCAATAAAATCGATTTCTTACTTTTCTAATAGAGGAACAAGTGGTATCGACGGTTCGTTGAGTACAGCGTGCGGATCCGCAATTATAGCTAAGGATAAATTCAATGTAATGATTTCTGGTGATGTATCGTTTTTCTATGATAGTAATGCACTGTGGAGTAATTATCTGGATGAAAACTTGAGAATCATTCTAATTAATAATAGTGGAGGCGGTATCTTTAAAATAATTGACGGGCCTTCAAGCACGAAACAATTAAATACGTTTTTTGTGACAAAACAAGAGGCAAAGGCAGAGTTTATTTGTAAGGCTTTTGATGTCGAATATTTTAAAGCCAATAGTCTGGTTGAAGTGGAAAATCAAATGGCCGAATTTTACGATGTGTCGAAATCGAAACGTCCTAAATTATTTGAAATTTTTACACCTTCTGATGTCAATGATAAAGTGTTAAAAGATTTTTTTCAATCAATGAAAACGTTGAAATAGTTCTTAACTTTATATCAATTAATTAACTGTATGGATTTTTCAATTTTATTGACGTTAGACGGACTGTTTTACTTAGTGATTCTGTCCTTATTAGAGATTGTTCTAGGAATCGATAATATTATTTTCATATCAATCGTAACCGATAGATTACCTAAAGAGAATCAGAGAAAGGCAAGGAATGTTGGGTTAAGTCTGGCGTTAATTGTTCGGTTAATCCTTTTAACTTTTGTTGCTTGGATCATGCAAATGACATCAACATTGTTTACCATTTTTGATACCCCAATTTCGGGACAAAGTTTGGTGTTATTGATTGGAGGACTTTTCTTGATTTATAAAAGTACTACTGAAATGCATGATAGTATTACTGGTCGTGACGAGTCTCAACAGAAAGGTAAAATTACATTGAGAGGTGTGATTACACAGATTGTTTTGATTGATATTGTATTTAGTTTTGATTCCATCATTTCTGCAATAGGTATGACAAATGGAATGGGGGATGGACAACATGATCCAATGATTATAATTTACATTGCGGTGATTTTAGCAATGGGGATTATGCTTGCTTTCGCCAAACAAATTTCAGATTTTATCAATAATCGACCAACGATTAAAATGATTTCACTAGGGTTTTTAGTAACGATTGGTGTTATTCTAGTTGCAGAGGCTTTCGGTCAACATATTCCAAAAGGGTACATTTATTTTGCGATGGTGTATTCGTTAGCTGTGGAATTTTTGAATATTCGAATGAGAAAGAATAAATCCGAAATAGAGTAATGACAAGAGAAGATGCATTGTTGTATTTGCCATGCGAAGTTGAGGATGATTTGGATGATTTGTATGAATCTAAGTTGTTCGAGTTCAAACAAAAGGTTTTGAATGCAGCGCCTTCTACCAAATTATTTGATTTTCATTTGAAAAAGGCGAGAAAGCTGTATGAAGCTTATGCTTTTTTGTCAGGTAGACAAGAAGAATTTGTCAATAATGGGTTTACATTAGATAATCCTGAAATGAACTTGAAGCTGGCTTGGCAAAAGTTTAACCGTAATAAAAACAAACTTAAATTGTTGATTTCAAATTCAAATGAGTTTGAAGAAATTGAATTCTTGCTGGGGAAATTGATTGAAAATCAAAAACAATTTGCTTCACTTTTCGTGAATTTAACTTTCGATGAAACCCTTTCAATGGTTGTTAGTAAAGAGCCTGATGCAATGGCGCTAAGTGTCGATATTGATAAATTTTATTTAAGTGAAGGGGGCGATATAAAAGCAATTCAAAAATTAGATAAAGAGAATTTGCTCTTTCAAGAGGCGAATCGATTATCTTTGTGGCTCAAAATTGAAAATGATGTCAGATAAATTTGACAAATTAAAAGCGCAATTAGAATTACAAGAATGGCCGATGGTTTACTTGTTTAAATTTATAATGCCCAATGATTCAGAAGTGATAGCAAAAGTGACAGCCTTGTTTGATGATGGTGCAGAGTTAAAATATTCGAATTCCAAAACAGGGAAATACGTAAGTATCAGCGTTAAAGAATTGATGCTGGATGTAGATTCAGTAATTGAAAAGTATGTTAATGCCTCAAAGTATAAAGGCGTAATCTCATTGTGATATGTTATTAGTTGGTTTTTCTTGGTACGACGTTTTAATCGGAGTCCTCTATGTCTCAATTGTTTTAATTGTGCTCATTCTTGGTTATAGAAAGTTACTTCGTTACTTGCAGCGTGAAGCAATTAATCCTGAGGATTATTGCCAGTTATATAGTTTGGAGTTGAGTCCGGCTTCTGGAGAGTTGCCTTTTTATTTTACATCTACGAAAGAAAAAGCGTATCAATTATTGATTCTGGATCATGAAATGAACGAATTTATGGAGGTTGTCTCTCAAGATTGCAAGATTGGAGGTAATATTATTAGGTTTGATTCGTCTAAATTACCAAATGGCGATTATTTTTATTGCTTGAAAACAGGAAATCAAAAAATTAGTAAGAAAATGACCGTATTAAATTAATGTCTGACAAAGTGACATTAATATTTTTATGGCAAAGTTATTGACTTACGTATTATAACGATTAAATTAGAGCCGAAAAGGCAAAGTAAAACATAAAAAAAAAGAATTATGGCATTAGAAATCACAGATGCAAATTTTGAAGAATTAGTATTAAAATCGGATAAACCAGTTTTGGTTGACTTTTGGGCAGAATGGTGTGGACCATGTAGAATGATTGGACCAGTTGTTGAAGAAATGTCTAAAGAGTACGAAGGAAAAGCAGTTATCGGAAAGGTAAATGTAGATCATAATCCAGGTGTTTCTGCAAAATTTGGAGTTAGAAATATTCCAACGGTCTTATTTATAAAGAATGGTGAAGTGGCTGACAAATCTGTTGGTGCGGTGCCTAAAGCACAGTTGGCTTCAAAATTAGATGCAATCCTTTAAAAGGTTTCAATTAAATATTTAAATGCTCTTCAGTTTGAAGGGCATTTTTTTTGCCATTGTGTTATCTTCGTAAAAATGTATTTATGGAATCATGGATTAAAAGACTTAAATTCTACGGTATTGGGTTTGGGTTAGGGTTAATTTTTGTTGCTTTTTTCTTTCAAAACCGCGGGTGTTCTTGGACGCCATCCAATAGAGTGAAAAATGCCGTTTTGGATCGCTTAATTGTTGTCTCAGATGAAACGGCTGCCGTTATGAAACAAAAAGGACTGAATAACGAAGATGTGGTTCAGGTCTTAAATGATGGGGATGTCGACTTTGGTAAAAGCCAAAAAGAAGGTGAGTCTAAAATATATATCATGCAAAAGGATGGTATTCATTATGCCTTCACTTTGCCCTACGAAAGCTTCGTTTCAGAAGTGTTTGTGACAAGTGATTTTAATAAGGCAGAGAACTCAACGACTGGTTTTGGCGATATAATTCATTTTCCTAATGATGATAATTTAGTTTACCCTGATTCAAGTAAGGTTGTTGGGTGCCAACAGGAAGTATTAGGACTAATCAATCCGAAAGATATCTTTTCGTTGATTAAATCGTCTGGAAAGATTGATTTTAGTAAAACGGATTTTAAACAGCGACCTAAAGCTGAACACTACTTGGTATTTAAGCAGGAGGATGACATCATTGGGTGTAAGGTTATTTGGTATAAGAATAAGCTAAATATCACGGCATTCGAATCGGAAAAGACAGCCGGTTGTAATTGATTTCTTATTAAACCAACCTTGTTAATAAAAGGGGCGTTTGTATGATGAGAAAACACATTGTTTTTATATTTTTGAACTTATGAAATTTACGGCTGAGCAAATTGCAGGCATGTTGAACGGTAAAGTAGAAGGAAACTCTTCCGCTGAAGTGAATGCTTTAGCAAAAATTGAAGAGGGGTTCACCGGAGCTTTGTCATTCTTATCTAACCCTAAGTATGAAGAGTTTATCTACAACACAGAATCTACTGTTTGTATTGTTAATAACACTTTCTCCCCAAGTAATGCATTACCAGAAACATTGACGCTGATTAAAGTGGAGGATGCATATTCTTGTTTTGCTAAACTATTAGAGATCTATGACTCTATGACAAAAGAAACTCCAAGAATTGAAAGTCCATCGTTTATTGATGAGTCTGCTTCAATCGGTGAGGATTTGTTTTTAGGTGCTTTTTCATATATAGGAAGAGAAGCTGTAATTGGAAACAATGTAGCAATTCACCCAAATGTTAATATTGGAAGTAACGTGACAATCGGTGATGGGACTATTATTTATTCTGGTGCAACAATTTATCGCGATTGCGTTGTAGGAAAGAATTGTATTATTCACGCAGGTGCTGTAATTGGAGCGGATGGCTTTGGTTTTGCTCCAGATGAAAAAGGTGAGTTTCAGAAAATTCCGCAAATCGGAAATGTTGTTTTAGAAGATAATGTCGATATTGGAGCTAATTCTACGATAGATCGAGCTACCATGGGTAGTACAATCATTCGAAAGGGGGCTAAAATTGATAACTTAGTGCAGATTGGTCACAATGTTGAAGTTGGAAATAACTCGGCTATGGCGGCGCAAGTTGGTATTGCAGGTTCTTGTAAAATAGGTAATAATGTAATGATCGGAGGACAAGTTGGTCTCGCAGGTCATATGAAAGTTGGTGATAAAGTCATGATTGCTGCACAATCAGGTGTGGCGGGTGATGTTAAAGAAGGTGCCATGCTTATGGGATCACCAGCTTTTGATAGTAAAGAGTATAAAAAGTCCTATTTAGGGTTTAGAAGATTGCCGAGAATCTTAGAACGACTTCAGGTAATAGAAGATAAAATTAAAGCAATAACTAAAGATTAAATCGAATGGCAGAAATGCAAAGAACCATTAAGGAACCTATTGTATTATCAGGTGTTGGTTTACATACTGGAGAAAAGGTTAATTTAGAAATCGTTCCTGCAAAGGAAAATCATGGTTATAAATTTCAACGAGTTGACCTTGAAGGTGAGCCTATCATTAAAGCGGATTGTGATTTAGTTGTTGCAACAGATAGAGGTACTACATTGGAACAAAATGGAGCGCGTGTGTATACTACCGAACACATTTTGGCTGCTTTGTACGGTTGCCAAGTGGATAACGCCTTAATTAAAATTAACGGTCCTGAAATCCCTATTATGGATGGTAGCTCTGCTGTGTTTGTTGATGCCATCGAAAAAGTGGGGTATCAGGAACAAAATGCGGAAAGAATCTACCTTGAACTTGATGAGAATATCGCTTGGGAAGACCTTGATAAAGGTGTTGAATTTTTAGCGGTACCTGATACGAATTATAGAATCACTGTAATGGTGGACTATAAATCACCTGTTCTTGGGACTCAACATGCTACGATTTATAATATCGGTGAGTTTAAAAAAGAAATCGCGCCTTGTAGAACGTTTGTGTTTCTGCGTGAGTTAGAATTCTTAGCAAAAAATAACTTGATTAAAGGGGGAAGTCTTGATAATGCTATTGTTCTTGTTGAGAGAGAAGATGTGAGTAGAGAAGAACTGGATCGATTGGCTAAGTTGTTGGGGAAAGAAGATGTTAAATTTGAGATTGAAGGGATAGGTGTTTTAAATAGTACTAAGCTTCAATTTGAAAACGAACCAGCAAGACATAAGTTGTTGGATATTATTGGTGATTTAGCTCTTGTTGGTCGACCAATAAAAGCGCATCTTTTAGGAGCACGTCCTGGACATGCAGGGAATGTTGGGTTCGCTAAGGTCTTGAAAGCTTACATGAAATCAAAAGAAAAGGCTGGTCGCCATTTTGATTTGAATAAAGAACCACTTTATAATATAAATGATATTGAATCCATGTTGCCTCACCGATTCCCATTCTTAATGGTGGATAAGGTTATGGAGATACATGAGGAGTCAATCGTTGGGGTGAAAAACATCACGATGAATGAGCCGATTTTTACAGGGCATTTCCCAGGTAATCCTGTTTTTCCAGGTGTGCTTCAAATTGAAGCTATGGCACAGGTTGGTGGAATCTTTGCTCTGAGTAAAGTGGATGAGCCGCATTTGTATTCAACTTACTTCATGAAAATCGATAAGGTTAAGTTTAAACAAAAAGTAATCCCAGGAGATACTATTGTTTTTGAACTTAAATTAAATTCACCGATTCGTAGAGGTTTAGTTGATATGGGTGGAGTAGGTTATGTTAATGGTAAGCCAGTTGTTGAGGCGGAAATGCTTGCTCAAGTAATTAAGGATAAGACAGAATGATAAGTAATCTTGCAAATATTTCTAACGATGCTCAGCTGGGGGCAAACGTAATTGTCGAATCCTTTTCAACAATATACGAGAACGTTATAATTGGAGATGGTACTAAAATCCACCCGAATGTAACAATATATCCTGGTACTAGAATCGGTAAGAATTGCGAGGTATTTCCCGGTGCAGTAATAGGTGTTCAGCCTCAAGATTTAAAGTTTGAAGGTGAAGATACTGTCGTAGAAATTGGTGATAACACAGTTATTCGTGAATGTGTTACTATTCATAAGGGAACAAAAGATAAATGGAAAACGGTGATTGGAAGCAATTGCTTGTTGATGACATATGTGCATGTTGCACATGATTGCCAAATTGGCAATAACGTGATTCTTGCAAGTTATGTCGGCTTGTCAGGACATGTTGTAATTGATGATTTTGCTATCCTTGAAGGAAAAGTAGCGGCTCAACAGTTTGTACATATTGGTGCTCACTCTTTTGTAGGTGGGGCGTCATTAGTTCGTAAGGATATTCCTCCATACGTGAAAGCAGCAAGAGAACCTCTGACATTTGCCGGAGTTAACTCTGTTGGCCTTCGTAGAAGAGGGTTTTCAGATGATGATGTTCGCGTTATTGAGGATATTTATAGAGCATTATACGTTCAGAATAATAATATTTCTAAAGGAATTCAAGCGATTGAGGCGACTATGCCTGACTCTAAATTAAGATCCGAAATTTTAGGTTTTGTGTCTAATTCAGAAAGAGGAGTTATTCGTGGAATGATTTAACCAGACTTTATGTTTAAACGCGCAGACGTTATTACTGTGGATATCACCGGATATGCATTCGGAGGAAAAGGTGTCGCAAAAGTAGCAACGGAAAATGGTGATTACGTAGTTTTCGTAGATAACACATTTCCGGGGCAAAAAGTGAAAGCAAGAATTGCTAAAAAACGAAAACGTTTTGCCGAAGCTAAATTGCTCGAAGTAATCGAACGTTCACCAATCGAAAAAAAATCTGAATTCCAAGAGATTTCAGGTGCTCCGTATATCTATGTGCCTATTGAGGAGCAAGAAAGAGTTAAAAAAGAATCTACTCTGGAAATCTTTAGAAGAATAGGGAACTTAGATAATCCTGAGGGCTACTTTGATGAGTTTATTAGTTCTCCAGAACACTTCTTCTATCGCAATAAAATGGAATATAGTTTTTCTTCCATTGAACACGATTTAGAATCAGGAGAGGAGTTGGATGATGCTTTTGCACTTGGTTTTAAGCGTCGTGGTACTTGGTGGAAAGTAGAATCGCTAAATAAGCCGAGTGGCATGTTTGATGTTCAGTGGGAATCTATTGTTGGTGAGTTAAGAGAATTCTTAAAAGCTACCAATTTACCAGCTTGGCATCCTCCACAAAAAACAGGATTCTTTCGACATATTGTGGTAAGAAAGTCTTTTTATCAAGATAAGTTATTGATTAATCTCGTCACATCTTCAGTGGGAGTAGAGGATTTTAAGGTGGATGAGTTTGCTGAATTTCTGAAAGAAAAATTAGGAGGTAGATTGGCAGGACTTCAACATACAGTCAATGATAATGTAGCTGATCGAGCGAAGATTGAGAATGGACAATGTACATTATTGTTCGGTGCTCCCGTGGTTATAGAACGCTTGTTAGGACTTGATTTTGAGATTTCGATGGAGAGTTTTTTTCAGACAAACCCAAAAAGTGCAGAACGACTTTATAATAAAGCATTAGATTATGTTTTTGAAGAGGAATTGTCTCCTAACGATGTTGTTATGGACTTATTTTGTGGAACGGGTACTATAGGACAGATTCTTACTTCGAGAAGTGCAGATGTTAAAATTGTTGGTGTTGATATTGTAGAAGAAGCGATTAAAGATGCACGCCGAAATGCAGAGCGAAATAATATTACAGGGATTGATTTTTATGCCGCAGATGTTGGAAAGTTTCTAAAGGAATATCCGAATTATGTTGGAAAGATTAAAACGGTAATTCTAGATCCTCCAAGAGCAGGTATCGCACCGAAAACATTACTTAAGGTAATTGCTCTAGGTGCGAAAAATATCGTTTATATTTCATGCAATCCGTCAACGCAAGCAAGGGATACCGAAACCTTAATGAAGGAGGGGTATGCATTGGATAAAATTTCTTTTGTAGATCAATTCCCGCATACGGGTCATATTGAATCTATCGCTAAGTATAAAAAATTGTAATGAAGGTCGAGGTAATCTGTATCGGAGATGAGTTGTTAATCGGTCAAACGATCAATACTAATGCTTCATGGATTGGCTCGGAGTTGGCTAAACTCGGGGTGAAAGTCGATTTTTGTACGGTAATAAAGGATACTAAACTTGATATTGTCAATGCGGTAGACCTGGCCTTGAGCAGAGTGGATGCCGTAATTATTACTGGAGGTTTAGGTCCTACAAAAGACGATATCACTAAGTACACTCTTGCGGAATACTTTAATACAGAGCTCGAGATTAATGAAGAAGTACTAGCACGCGTTACCGAATACTTCACTAAACGAGGTCGTGATATGTTGGATGTTAATATTCAACAGGCCGCAATGCCAAAAGGATGTACCGTTCTTAGAAATGATCGAGGAACAGCATCGGGTATGTGGTTTGATGTGAACGGAAAAGTAGTGATTAGTTTGCCGGGTGTTCCTCACGAAATGAAACATATACTTAAAGAGCATGGTTTTCCATTGTTGATTGAGAAGTTTGGTGCGAAAGCTTTGTTTCAAAGAACACTGCAGTTTCAAGGTATTGGAGAGTCGTACATCGCTGATCGAATTGAGGATCTTGAGCATGATATGATGAATAACAACATTAGTTTTGCCTATCTCCCTTCTGCGGGGGCTGTAAGAATGAGGTTGAGTGGGGCATTGAATGAACGAAGTCAATCTTTAATTGCTGGGTATTTTAAAGAGCTATATCTTCGATTTCCTGTTTATGTTTTTGGTGAAGAAGAGGATACTTTAAGTGAGGTTGTTGGGAAATTATTAATCGAAAAAAAATTAAACCTAGGCACAGTAGAAAGTTGCACTGGAGGAGCAATTGCAAGCGAAATTGTAAGTGTTCCTGGTTCATCGCAATATTTCCAAGGGAGTATTGTGAGTTATGCGAATGAAATAAAAACTGATTTTGTTGGAGTCAATAAAACTGATTTAAAACGTGACGGGGCAGTCAGTGAATCTGTGGTGAAGCAAATGGCCTTAAATGGCAAAAGGCATTTAGGAGTAGATTATTGTATCTCAACATCAGGGATTGCTGGCCCTGGAGGTGGGTCTGATCAAAAACCTGTAGGTTTAGTTTGGATTGGAATTGCTGGTCCAGAGGGAGTTACCGCGAAGAGATTTCTTTTTGGTGATTTTAGAGAGCGAAATATTAGGATGACAGTTTTATCAGCCTTAAATTTGCTCCGTTGTAAGTTGCTAGAAATAAATACTGAAAAAAAGTAAGTTTTACTTGGAAGTTAGTTGATTTTGTGGTTTCTTTGCAACCGCTTTTTAATATAAGGATTAAATTAATAGAGATGTCAAGAGTTTGTCAAATCACAGGAAAATCGGTAATGACTGGGAATAATGTTTCTCACTCACAACGTAAAACTAAACGTAAGTTCTACCCGAACTTAATAACGAAAAAATTCTTTATTCCAGAGGAAAATGAATTTATTACGTTAAAGATATCGACTTCTGCGTTGAGAACAATCAATAAGAAAGGTATTGGTGTATGTGTTAAAGAAGCACGTGCTAAAGGATATATAAAATAAATCGTTTTCTACCCATTGTGAAATGGTAGTTGAATAAAAAAAAGAAAATGGCGAAAAAAGGAAATAGAGTTCAAGTTATTTTGGAGTGTACAGAGCACAAAGAATCTGGAATGGCAGGTACTTCTCGTTATATTACAACGAAGAATAGAA
>JBFHHS010000062.1:0-13047 GCA_041596895.1 Crocinitomicaceae bacterium
AGCAATAAAGGGATTCCTTATATCTACGAAGCGAAAAAACTAGACCCTGAATGCGATCCATTTATGGACTATTATTATGGGAGAGCGCTTCAACTTGACAATAAATTCAATGAGGCAATCAAAGCCTACGAAGCTTTTGAAGCAAACTACAAAAAAGCAGATAACTTCACGAAATTCGTGAGTACACGTAAAAGAGAATGTAAGGCTGCCCGTGGAGCAATTCAAAATCCAATTCGCGCTTGGGTTGATAATGTGACAGAATTAAATAGTCCACAAAACGACTACGCACCATCCATTTCTACAGATGGAGGAGAAGTTATTTTCACTTCAGATAGACCAAACGGTCATGAAGCAAATGCTGCTGGAAGTTACGACAAAGACATTTATTCTTCTACATTAAGTGAACGTAAATGGGCAGCACCAAAGCAATTGAAAGGTGGAGTAAATACCACTGCAGATGATGTTTCAAACAACATCAGTTACGATGGAACGAAATTATTACTTCACAGAGAGGATGAAGGTCAACTTGACATTTACGAAAGTACATTGGTTGGTGCAGATTGGACAGACCCAAATAAGTTGCCTTTTCAGATTTCATCAAACCGTGCAAATGAGGTTTATGCAGCTTATAGTGAAGACGGTTGGAGCATCTATTTCAACAGAGACAATGAAACGAGATCTAACGGTTTTGAAGTGATGTATAGCAGCATGCAAAGTAAAATTCAAAAAAATTATATGGCTGCTCAAATGATTTCGTCTGTAAATTCGAAGTTTAATGAAGGTCCTATTTACATTGCGTTGGATGGAGAAACGATGTACATTGCCTCAGAAGGTGGCGATTCTTATGGAGGGTACGACATTTTTGTTTCAGAACGTACTCAGGGAACTTGGTCGAAACCCGTGAACATGGGGTACCCGATTAACACACCATATGACGATTTCTTTTTCTCTACAACAGCAAACGGAAAATTCGCGTACATTGCTTCCAATAGAGAAGGTGGTTCAGGAGGATATGATATTTATAAAGTGACATTTTGGGGACCAGAAAAAGCTCCTGTTACCGCGACAGAAGATTATTTATTGGCTTCTATTGTCAACCCAATGAAAGACAACTCAATTGAATCTACGGTAGATGTGAACAAAAAATCATTTACTGTTTTTAAAGGAATTACAATTGATGCCATGACCAAGAAACCTGTTCAAGCAAACATTGAAATCACGGATAATACAACAGGAAAATTAATTGAGACCTTTGTAACGAATAGTGCGACAGGTAAATTTATAATCACGTTAGCTTCTGGAAAGAATTATGGTATCGCCGTAAAAGCCGACGGTTATCTGTTTCATTCTGAGAATTTTGACATTCCAAATGGAAGTGCAGATAACTTAGTAAATAAAGTAATTGAATTAAAAAACATTGCTGTGGGTAGTAAGATTGCCTTGAGAAACATCTTTTTCGATACGGGTAAATCAAATCTACGTTCAGAATCAAATGCGGAGTTGGACCGATTGGTTAAATTGATGAAAGATGTTCCAACCCTGAAAATTGAGATCTCTGGTCACACCGACAACACAGGTTCTGCAACTTTAAACAACTCACTTTCGCAAGATCGTGCTCAAGCCGTAGTTGATTATTTAAAATCTAAATCCATTGCAGCAAATAGAATGACCGCAAAAGGTTATGGTTCAACAAAACCAATTGCATCTAACAACACTTCAGATGGACGTCAGCAAAACCGACGAACTGAATTTGAAATTAAAGGAAATTAGTCCTTTGAATAAATAGTTGAAAAGCCCGCATTGAATGCGGGCTTTTTTTTACCTTCATAGTCAGATCAATTTATTATGACATTAAATCAAACTGAGTTCAAAATCACCTTTCTTGGAGCGGCAGGAACTGTTACAGGTTCAAAAACTTTAATTGAGTTAAATTCTAAAAAAATCTTAATCGATTCAGGGTTATTCCAAGGTTTAAAAGAACATCGAAAATTAAATCGTGTTCCACTAGAAGTTAACCCAGCCGATATTGATGAAATTATCCTTACCCATGCTCACCTCGATCACTGCGGGTACTTACCTGTATTGGTTAAAAATGGGTTTAAAGGTGATATACACTGCACAGCTCCAACGGAAGAATTAGCTACCATTATCTTAAAAGATAGTGCAAAGATTCAAGAAGAGGATGCAAAACGTGCTAATGAACACAATTATTCAAAACACGAGGTTGCTACCCCTCTCTACACCCAAGGAGATGTATTGAAAACCATCAAATTATTCGTGACCCATGATTATAGCGAATGGGTAATTCTGGACAACAACGTTAAATTCGAATTTTTAAACAGCGGACACATTCTAGGATCAGCATTTATCAATTTGAAGGTTTTTGACAAAACACTTTTCTTTTCTGGTGATATTGGCCAATTGGATCCTATTCTGATGTATCCTCCAAAAAAAATCAAACATGCCGACTATCTGATCATGGAAGGAACATACGGCGATCGTTTGCACACAGAAGCCGATGTTAAAGAAGAATTGCTTGCAGTAATAGAAGAGACCTATGCAAAGCGTGGAATTTTAATGATACCAACATTTGCAGTGGAGCGCGCTCAAGAAATTCTTTATTTCATATACAAATTACGTACAGAAGGAAGATTACCCTCCATACCTGTATATTTAGATTCTCCCATGGGAATTCATGCGACTGAAGTCTACGATAAATATCATGAACTCCAAAACATATCCAAAGATGAAATCAATCACATGTATGACGACATTCACTTTGTTGATTCTCCGGAAGACTCTAAACGTATTTGCTTAGATGGCAAACCAAAAATTGTTCTCGCCGGAAGTGGGATGATAGAAGGAGGTAGAATTATTCATTATTTAAACAATCATGTTTCCGACAAAAAAAACACCGTACTCTTTGTAGGCTATCAAGGGGAAGGAACGCGAGGTAGATCAATATTAAAAGGGAGTGGTGAAGTCAAGTTTTTCGGAAGGTACCATGATGTTAATTGCGATATACGATCGATTTCATCCCTCTCCGCACACGGCGATCAAAAAGACATAATCAACTGGTTAAAAAACATCAAGGAGGAACCGACTAAACTCTTCATCAATCACAGTGAAAAACATCAATCTGAAGCTCTTTTAGTGAAAATTAGACATGAATTGGGATGGGAATGCACAACAGTGCCGTCGCTAAATCAATCATATATTTTATCTTAAAAGCAACATAATCAATGTTAACTGAAGCGCACCTATCTTTTTTTTCGAATCTTCTCCAACATCGTTGTTCTGTATCTCCAGAAGACCTTTTTAAGTACAGTCATGATGAAACCGAAGATCTATCAATATTACCAAATATTGTTTTAAAACCTGAAACAACTGATGAAGTTTCAAAAATTCTTCATTACTGTAATGAAAACAACATACCTGTAACACCGTCAGGAGCGCGAACAGGATTGAGTGGTGGTGCAATTCCATTGCATGGTGGTGTTGCACTGTCTATGGAAAAATTCAACCGCATTATTGAAATTGATGAGAAAAACCATCAAGTTACCACTGAACCCGGAGTAATTACGCAGGTGCTTCAAGACACTGTAAAAACTAAAGGACTTTTTTACCCACCCGACCCAGCAAGTAAAGGCAGTTGCTTTATCGGAGGAAATGTTTCAGAAAACTCAGGGGGTCCTAAAGCAGTTAAATATGGAGTTACGAATGAATATGTATTAAACCTTGAGGTTGTTTTGCCTACAGGTGAAATCATTTGGACGGGAGCAAATGTTTTGAAAAATGCTACTGGTTATAACCTGACTCAATTAATCACTGGATCAGAAGGTACACTGGCCGTCATCACAAAGATCGTATTGAAACTAATCCCCCACCCTACGCACGATTTATTAATGCTTGTACCGTTTTATAATGCGGAAGAAGCTTGTAAAGCCGTTGCAGAAATATTTAGACAAGGTATTACACCAAGTGGGTTAGAATTTATGGAACGAGACGCATTGATTTGGACCAAGGACTTCATCAAAGATGACGCGATTCATATTGGTGATAATCATGCTGCACACCTACTTATTGAAGTGGACGGATTTAATGCCGATATGCTCATGGAAGATTGTTCGAAAATCATGCATGTTTTGGAATCTTTTGAAACGGATGAGATACTATTTGCAGAATCACAAGCTCAAAAGGATACATTGTGGAAGTTAAGAAGGTCTGTTGGTGAGGCCGTTAAAGCCAATTCCATTTACAAAGAGGAAGATACGGTAGTTCCACGTTATGAACTTCCAACCTTACTTTACCACATCAAACGCATCGGAAATGAATTCGGTTTTAAGTCGGTTTGTTATGGGCATGCTGGTGATGGTAATTTACATGTAAATATTATCAAAGGCGACCTGACTGATGAGCAATGGAACAATGAACTCCCTACGGCTATTAGAGCCCTTTTTGAAGAGGTTGTAAAGCTCGGAGGTACAATCTCAGGCGAACATGGGATTGGACTAGTACAAAAGCCTTATATGGACATTGCCTTTTCAGCAAAAAGCTTAGACCTAATGCGCCACATCAAATCTGTTTTTGATCCAAATGGAATCTTGAATCCTGGTAAGATATTCTAGCCTTTCAAGAAATCAACATCACCTGATTTCATCTTATGATACGACTTACTCAAATATGCCAGCAACATACGCATTGAATCAAACGCTTCTTCAGATTCCGGACTAATTTCCTTTTTCTGAAGCTTAAGTAATAACTTCATATACATTGCATGAAAAGCAATCTCGATGTGATTCTTTTCTTTCAAGTTAGATTTCGCTTTAAATTCATCAATGTATTTCACTGCATGATTATACACACTTGAATACTTAGCATTTTCCATACTAACCATTGTGTTGTGTAGATAGGATAATTCAACTAAGATTTCTTGCGTAGAAACGAGGTGTCCAACCTTTTCAATCTTTTGACTCTTCATTTGAGTTACCAAGCCTTGATACCACTCGCGGTACTGATTAACAAATGACGCATCTGGAAGTTGTGGTTCAACGTAATTTTTTATAATCGCATCAACATCAAATTGATATGCTCTAATCACATCTTCAATTTGATACATATACAATACGTACTCGGCAATATTTTCGTTAAGTTTTTGTTGTGCTACCTGCATTCAAACTTATTTTTCAATATCATTAACAAGATCATCTTGATGCTGATTCAAATACTCCGTAAACTCCTTCGTAACGTCCATTGACGAATGGATGTATTTAAACTGACCACCACGTGCGTGAACTAATAATAAATCAATTCCATTTTCTTCGGAGTACTTTGTTGCAAAGTATTCAATTTTGTTTCCGATCACTTCCATTTTATTGTAAGTCTCTTCTTCTAATCGTGCACCTTCTGTTTGTTGGTACTGCATGATAGCTTGCTCCTTTTGTTGCGCAGCTTGTTGCATTTGCATAGCTTCATTCTGACTTAACAAATTTGCTTTTGCTCTATCTTCGTATTTGATTATATAATTCTGAAGATCTTGACTTCTTCGTTGAATTTCATTTTGATAAGCCAACTGCTTCTTTGTAATAATCGAATCTTGCTCTCTAAAATACTTAAAGTGAATCTGAAGACTATCTTGATTGTAGAATGCGATTTTTAAACCCGATCCATCTCTTGATTCTACTTTAGCCGTTGTGTTTGTTTCAGCTACATCTTCTTTTTTAGAATCTCCACAAGATGATAAAGAAACTAAAGCAATTCCAATAAAAATTAAATATTTCATTTTGTATTTTTTACATTAAAACCATTTGACCAGTCTGTTCTCATTTCCACAAATCTTTTCAAAGAATTGCTCAACAACTCATCTGTTATCATATTTTCAACTTCACCAAGTCCACTCACATCCGTTTCTGAAATCTTGAACGATTGCTCGAATTGACCCAACTCAATTTTTACAATATACTTAGCATTGTAATTGAAGATCTGAATCTTATACCTTTCGTGCGGAATATCCTTGACTAATCTCAACTTTTTTTTGACAAAAATAACAGAATTCTTGCTCCCTAAAACAAAAAAAGCGTTCCATTGCTAGAACACTTTAATTTGCATTATGAAAAAACTATTAGGCAACTGCCATATCTGATTCGTTATATTCTTTAAATTTAAATGGAACCTTAACCATATAGGCATAATCTTGTCCTACTTCAAACATATCTTCATCTTCCGCTTTGTAATGCCATTCAACGCAAACATCTAACCCACGCTCGGCAAGTTCATTCAGTTTATACAGCAAAAATAAAATCCTTTTAGACGAAGAAATATTAAAGTATTCCAAATCTATCTTAAATGTAGTTTTCGGAGCTGGTTGAATTAAATACGATTCGAACCAATTTAAAATTGGCAACCAGAAATCATCTGGAGCATCTGGTATTGATCTTCCTTTAATTTCCATATTCCCAATCAAAGGATTAAATAAAATCAAAGGTGTTTGAGCTGTTCCGAGAATTGATAGACCTTCCATTCACAATAATTTAGTTACTGCAATTTGACAAAAAAAAGGTTACCATTTTTAGATTTTCTACGAATACACTAAATGTGTAGATAAACAATCCAAATAGTCAAACGAAGTATTGTTGAAGCTTTAAAAATGACGGATTAATCGCTCAAAAGTACCGTTTGCTCAACCAGAACCTCTATTGGTCGACGTAAAAACTTCAAAACATTGTGATTACATTTCTGAAATATTGGTTTTAAAATATCGCGGTGATAATAACCGTACCCCCCTAAAATGGCAATATCCCTTTCGTTATTTGAATTAAAGTGCGTTTCGCAAAACAATTCGGCATTTCGTGAATGAAACGAATTAAAAAGTAATCGATAATCTTGAAGCTTCAAACTTAACTCGCCAAGAATAAATTTATGAGTATTATTTTTTATCGCTTTCGCTATCTCATTTCCATCTGCAACTGAATCAAATACAGCCTTTTGTTCTTCGGATAATTTTTCTTGCAAAAAGGCTTCATAAACCAACTTACCAAAATAGAAACCGCTTCCCTCATCCCCAAGCAAATGCCCCTTTCCTCCTGTGATATTTGCAACCCTTTGATTTTTCCAATCGAACACAACAGAACCTGTTCCTAGAATCGCAACTGTGCCTGACGACTCCCCAAATAAAGCTATTCCTGCAGCATCCAAATCAGATCGCACTTTGATATTTTGAAAACCAATCGATTGAAGTGTTTTCTCTAAGGTTAATCGTCCTTGTTCGTTAAAGCATCCTGCACCAAAGAACAGAAGATCGGCAT
Source organism: Crocinitomicaceae bacterium (assembly GCA_041596895.1). GTDB lineage: Bacteria > Bacteroidota > Bacteroidia > Flavobacteriales_D > Crocinitomicaceae > UBA4466. Next base: position 7,305 of record JBFHHS010000062.1, read on the forward strand.
CCATCATATATTCATGAGAAGTCCAAAATTCAATTTCTGAATTAATAAATGTCTCATCACAACAAGAAGGATGATAACTCTTCGTGGTAAAATATGTTTTCGTTTTACAAACATCAATAAAACACCAATCTGTTTTGGTTCCTCCGCTATCGGCTATTAAATACTGTCTCACATCTCTAATTTAGATATCTTTTATCGTAACCACAATTAATAAAACCTTATCTTTCATTTTGGATGGAAGAATTTGAAATCATATCAAAACTTGGGGGACAGAAGCAACGCAAATTTGGCGAGACATTATTAGTTCTAGAGAAAAGTTCTAACTCTAAACTCGTGATGAAACGTGCGTTTAAGAGAGAAGTAAAACCGATTGTTTGGGACCGTTTCAAATTCGAAAAATCGTTTAGTTTTGATTTCCCTGGTTTGCCCGTTTTAGTGCACCATTCAGAAACAGAAGATGAAATCAGGAATGTGTTTACTTATCATGATGGAATTGCTCTAGACCAATTTTGGGGGAATTTAAAACGGAAAGAACAATTGAGCTTCCTAAAAAGATTCGTTCAAAAGCTTGTACCTATCCTCAATCATCTTGAAAAGAGAAACGTTGTTCATTGCGACTTAAAACCTTCCAATTTAATAATTGAAGGGACGATTGATTCTTTTAACGTTCATCTAATCGATTTCGGAATTTCCATACGAAAAAATGACCTTGAACAAAGAAAAATTTTATTTCCATTAGGATATGCCGCACCTGAATTATTATTAAACCAATTGGAAATTGTAGATGCGAGAAGTGATTTATTTTCGCTAGGAATTATTATTTGGAAGCTATATACGGGAGAACTTCCATTGCGACATCCTAACCCGAGTATTTTCACTAACCTGCAACTTACATATCCGTTACCAAATCACAGCAGTTTACCCAAAGGACTGTTTGAAATAGTTTCTAAAATGACGGCAAAACATCAATTTAAACTTCCACCAAATAAAATGAATCAACAAGAAGTAACTCGCTTATTAAAAGCAGGAATGGAATTACGATATAATAGCATTAAAGAGGTCAATAACGCTATTCAAAATCTAGAAGAACGAAAACCATTCTACCAAAGAATATCTTTTCGGTAACCTAAAGAGAACCCAAAAATTAATGGACTCCATTGGCGGTTTCCTTGATAAACCTCTGAATAGATATAATCATTTGATTGCTGTGAGAAAATCATATAATCAATGTTCACATCAAAATAAAACGTTCCTAAACGCGCAAAAGAATATTTAACTCCACCACCTAATCCAGCGCCAATACTGAAAATTGAACCTTTAATGTCATACGCAGCGTCAACACGGTAATCTTCCTCATTATAATCATCATAAACAGGTTTAACACCATTAAAAATCAATTTTACAGAAGTACCTCCATAAGCAGCAAAACCATAATCAAACCCGTTACCTAGGTAATATCTTGTTCCGCCTTCCAACATATTATAATTCATTTTCACATCGTAGCCAAACTGCTGAAAAAACACTGGATTTGTTGGGTCTATAGCCGCAGCATAAGCCAAATAAGGACTTCTTTTGGTTTGATTAAAGTGATGTGTAAATTTTCCATAAAATGAAACAGCGTCATCTCTTGGTATCTCTAAACCAATGTGAAAACCAGCGTAAGGTGTAGAATTACCAAATGCAATTAGAGTGCTTGCTCCACCTAAAATACTTACCTGTGCCCCGACTCCCGTTGAAATCAATAACACCATTGCTAAAATTAAATTCTTCATATCTCTTTCCATTTAGGATTCACTTTCTCTATCTCTGCAAAAACCGGGCAACTTTTTTCATGAGCTCCAGGCAAGTAACCTGTACTCATCAAAAATTCATTCACGATTTCTCCGCCTACAAATTTAAACGTCTTTTTGAATAATTTAGTCCATTCTTCCCTAGTTAAAGGATGATTTTGGTCTAACCATTGACTAAAGCTACCATATTCCGCCTTGATTTGCAAAAGTTGTTGAGCATTATGTATTGCTGCATTCACTTTTAACTTGTTTCTAATTATCCCGGCATCAGACAATAACCTCCCTCGATCATCCTCAGTGTAGGCCGCAACCACTTCAATATTGAATTGATCATACGCCAATTTAAAATTCTCTTGTTTATTGAGAATCGTTTCCCAAGAAAGCCCTGCTTGATTTATCTCTAATATCAACCTACCGAACAGAGCATCATCATCTTTAATCGGAAATCCGTATTGATTTTTATGATACTCTATATGAACATCTTTAGCGTTTGGTTGCAAGCAATAATCACAATAACTCATATTATATAAACGTTAAAATTTAAGCCTTGGTTTGCATTTTTGTCCTGATTGCATGCATTAATTCATTCGCGTTGGCCAAAGCAGCCATTTCTTCTTTTGTCAAAACTACCGTTTCTATACCATTTAGAATTGAAATAACAACGGGTAAATTAGTGGTTATATTGAACCTTTCATTGAATTCCGCTTTATAAATAAATGACATCGTGACATGCTGCGACATTCTAAAATCTTTCCAAATTCTCCGTTCACCTATATTTGAGTGCGTTAAATTGCAAAGTTCACACGGATAGGTACTCGGACTAAAAACTTTGTGCGCATAACCAATTAGCGCGTTTAAAACATCTTTATCTGCATTATACACAAAAATCAATTCTTCAACCTCATCCTTCATAATAGTTCAGACGAATTAACACGAAGATTATTACTTTTACTTAATCTAAATAATAAAGTATGAGTGTTTATTCTTTCAATGGTTTTATTCCTGTGGTTAAAGAATCCAGTTTTATTCACCCTAAAGCGAGTGTTACAGGCAATGTTATTATAGGCGAAAACGTTTATATAGGGCCAGGTGCTGCAATTCGTGGCGATTGGGGACAAATAATTATTGAAGATGGATGCAATGTACAAGAGAATTGTACTATACACATGTTTCCTGGAACAGTAACTCGTCTGAAGAAAGGTGCGCACATTGGACACGGGGCAATTATTCATGGAGGTACCATAGGAGAAAATTGTTTGATTGGAATGAATAGTGTAATCATGGATGATGCGATTATAGGCGATGAATGTATTGTCGGCGCGTTATCTTTTGTTCCTGCGAAAATGGAATTAGCCAAAAGAAGTTTAGCTGTTGGCAATCCAGCAAAGGTTGTTAAACAAGTTTCGGACGAAATGATAGCATGGAAAACAAAAGGGACTGAGCTTTACCAGGCATTGCCAAAAGAATGCTTCGACACATTAGAAGAAGTGGAACCTTTAAGAGAAATAGAATCAAACAGACCTTCGCAAGAAGCAATGTTTACTACATGGGAATCAATTAAAAACAAATAAAATGAAATTATTACCAATCCTTTTCGCAATTGCATTGGCAAGTTGTGCAACCACAAAAAACACATCTAATACGATTGATCGAGTTGTCAAAGCATCTTGCGGCACATGTAATTTTGATATGACTGCAGATGAATGCGAGTTAGCCGTAGAAATTGATGGGAAATATTATTTTGTTGAAGGATCCTCAGTTGATGGACACGGAGATGCTCACAATGAAACCGGGTTATGTTCAGTGGTGAGAGAGGCAAAGGTTGTAGGAGAGATCAAGCACGGTGTTTTTGTAGCGGCAAAATTTGAATTGATTGATGTGAAATAACTCTAATCAAATAAAAAAAGCCCTCGTTATTTCGAGGGCTTTTTTTTTGTTCAACAAAACTGAATATTATTCTGTTTCTGAAATATCTTCAACATCATCGATGTCGTTCGGGTTTACTTTTGGCTCTTCATTTTTCAGAACGGTTTTTTCACCGTCTTTCCCTTTTAAATATTCAGGCAAATTCATTCCTGCCATATTAAACATTTCTTGAAGAGGAGGAACAGAACCATAAAGTCCTGAAATGAAATCAGCTGTTGAGCTATTTCCAGAACTTCCTTTACCGCTATCCCAGACAGTAACTTTATCAATTTTAATATTCTTAATTGCTTCCGATTGAAGTTTAACTAGCTCAGGGAGTTTATCAGCAATCATAATTTTAACCGCATCTTCAGAATTATTTCCAGCCGCTGCAACCATCTCTCTAAACCCTTCTGCCTGCTTACTTAGTATTTGATACACACCACGAGCTTCAGCATCCATCTTAGCAAAAATTGCATCTGCCTCACCTCTCGCTTTTCTTCTAATACGTTCAGCCTCTGCTTCGGCATCAATTTCAACCTTGCGTTTATCTATTTCAGCAGGGACAATAATATTTGCCTGTTGAGATGCTTGATCCCTAGCAGCTCTGACAAGCTCAGCATCTTTTTCCGCTGCATAAGACTCCTCCAGTGCTTTCGCTTGTTTCACTTTCTCTGCCGCGGTAGCAGATCTATTTGCTTCTGCTTGTGCCTCACGACGTTTGGCATCAGACATAGCGATCGAAATTTGAGCCTCATTCTCACCAGCAACCGCAATTGCATTTGCTTCAGAAACTTTAATACGCTCAGCTCGTTTCGCTTCTGCCTCACCAACCATAGCTAACGCTTCAGCATCGGCTGTTTTAATACGCTCATCTTTAGAAGCTTCTGCTTCACCAATTTTTGCTTTCGCATGTAATGCAGCAACTTGAGTTCTTTCCGCTTGACTAGCATTTGCTTCACCAATCGAACCATCTCTAGTTTTTTCCGCAACACTCTGACGTGCATCATTAATAGCTTTTGCTGCCGCTTCTTTCCCTAATGCTTCGATATATCCAGACTCATCTTTAATATCCGTAACATTTACGTTAATCAGTTTTAGTCCAATTTTCTTTAATTCTTGCTCAACATTAGAGGAAACATTTGCTAAGAATTTATCACGATTTGAATTAATTTCTTCAATATCCATCGTTGCCACAACCAAACGTAATTGACCAAAAATGATGTCCTTAGCTAAGTCGTGGATAGATTGTTTATCCAATCCCAGCAATCGTTCTGCTGCATTTGCCATCACTCCTGGCTCGGTTGTGATACCTACAGTAAAACTAGAAGGAACATCAACACGGATATTTTGCTTCGAAAGTGCATTAGTCAATTTAACTTCAATCGAAATTGGCTTTAGATCCAAAAACTGATAATCTTGAATTACAGGCCAAATAAACGCGGCACCACCATGGATACATTTAGCAGAACGAAACCCTTCAGCCCCTTCACCAACTTTTCCATACACAACTAGAATTTGATCTGATGGACATCTTTTATAACGCTTAAGCAGCGCGAAAAAGACAATAAATAAAAACATAATCGCCCCTATTGCGGCGACTAAAAATAACGGCATTCCTTCCATGTTTATTTGATATTACTTGTTACTACTAAAATACTATTGTCAATCACTTTCTCAACCTGAACAATAGTTCCAACCACCAAATCATTTTCATCATTGGTCATAGATTGAATTTCATGCGTTGCTCCTTGGATGTTGATTTGAACCTTTCCAAAACCTCCATTCTTTGCTTTAATTGGTAAATAAACAGAACCTGTTCTACCAATTGCATTTTTCATTTTCATTGTACCATCCTCAACCAACTTGGTCATAAAATAGAATAATGTCGCCATTGCCGTCATCATTAAGAGTCCACATAAAATTGAAATAATTAAAACGGCTCCTGTTGAGTAACCACTTCTAATACATCCTATCCCAACCCATGAAAATATGGTAAAGAACCCAATCAGGTTTTTAAACGTGAAAAACTGGAATCCAATTTCACC
>JBFHHS010000063.1:0-13022 GCA_041596895.1 Crocinitomicaceae bacterium
AACGATTTAATCCTCGTCTTAGTAACAAATATTGACATTCTGGTTTGTTCAATATTTTGGTTTTATTTTCCTTGCAGGTACCTGAAAAGAGCTCCTACCTCAATTTTCTCTACGGAAGTTTTCGAGTTCTTTTCAGGTTTTTTATGCCTAAAAAATCAATCGCAATACTGACAATACGAATAATATTGACTTGAATCATGAACAAAAGGAATCTCTTCATCATACATTTCTGAAAGGATTCTACCTATATATTTAGGAAAACTATCAACCACTGTCTCCAATTCATTCTTTTTAGTATCAAGAACAAATGGCACATTATTACCAGATATAAATGAGATTATACTCGAAGTTGGAAGCACACCGTGTTTATTTTTATACAAAAAGGCGTATTGAATTAACTGAAGAACATGCTTCACATCACCCAAAGTTTCCGTTATCAATTCTTCCGTCGTGTCTTTAACTCTGAACTCAACATCTTTCAAGTCAACTTTTCCCGTTTTGTAATCAATGATTCTAACTTGATCCCCAACTCTATCGATACGATCAATAATCCCTCTAAAGTTTACTTCTTTTGTTTCGCCGTTTACTTCAACTGGGATTAAAGCTTCATAAACCTGCTCAAGTCCTTCAATAAAAACCAACTCTGTTTGCTCGGACAAGAACTTAATTTCCGATTTTAAAAACCGTTCTGTAAGCTCAATGGCCATTTGATAAGACAATAAGTTCTTCCCTTTCATAAACGAATCACGGTCTCCATTAAAATGCTTCATGAATTTTTGGTGCATAATGACCTTACACTCTTTGAGCATTTTCTCAACATCAAAGGACGTTATATTGGTAGGCGCCGGATTTCTTTTTTCTCCATGTTTATCAAAGCGCGCAAATGGCGTATACAAATCTTCGAGTGTATCATGGATAAATGTTCCAAACGTACTGTGCTCAATTTCTTCTTCCACCTCATCAGGTTCGCCAAAATCCATCACATATTGAAAATAAAAATCCAAAGGACAAGTCAAGTATTTCTTAAACATAGAAGCAGAAGCTGACTTCAGTAACAAAGCGTCCAACCGGTTTTTAATCTCAGGGGTTTTAATAATCTCCTTGAGCATGTCATCTTTTTCGGCCTCTAATGAATAAATTCTTTTTTGGATTTTCACGTTGGGATTCAAGCGACTTAACTCCATTTCTATTTGCATCAAATAACGACTTGGCTCACTGCTTCCAATAGATTCATCAGCACTGCAATAGGTCACATAAAACTCTTCGCAATGATGTAACAGGCGATAAAAGTGATGGGCAAACAATCCCTGTTTCTCTCTTGGAGTAGGAAGACCAAGGTAACGGCGTAAATCCATTGGAATCATTGTTTGTATTGGATTTGTTGGAGGCAATTGTCCCTCATTCATCCCTACGCAAATAATTCGTTTGAAATCAAGTCCACGCGTTTCAAGCAATCCCATGATTTGTAATCCATCCATTGGGTTTCCATGATAAGCGATACTTTTCATTCCCCAATGTTGATTGAATAAATGTTTGAAAGACTTTAAACTCATCTCAGGAATACCCTCTTCGATGATGTTCTGATAATCTACAAGCGCATGATCAAAACATTCAACCACGGCCTTTTCAAAGGCAAACTCTTTTTCCAGCCCAGCATAGATCATCATATTGATTTCTCGTATATCATGAATCGCTTTCTTCCAATCGCCATTCCAGTTTGAAGTCAGTAAAAGCAATATCTTTTTAGATAAATCACCCAATGCTAAATTCTCAGGATTTAGAAAAATCTTATTCTGGCGAATGACATTCTGTTCAACGTCAATCAAGTATTTTTTCTCTTCCTCATCGATAATTGCAAGCAAAAACGGGTGATTCCAGAAATTTTGGAGATCGTTGAAGTAAATGGATTTCGTTTTAAATCGCGCTTGATTCTCTTGTATTGAAAAAATCAAATCTACCCAAGTTCTGACTGCTGTGTTTCTAACAGGAAGTCCAAGTGTGATGTTTGCTTTACCGATGTTTCGCGGCAAATTTTTCAAAATGGATCCAATTAAAGTTTCATCAGCGAGTAAAAGTAAGGTTTCATCCACCTCCTCTTTTGTAAGTTTTTCCAAAATTGTGGATGCAACCTTAACCTGCCCCGTGTTTTGAGCACATTCAATCATTTGAACGTTCATCTCTTTGTTCACAAGACGATCTTCAATAAAATTCAACTTTTTGCCATCCAGCGAGTTTGACAATTCGCGTAAAAAGCTACCAGCCTCATGCGATTTATTCTTTAAGTAGAAATCGTCCGCATTGATCAATATATGTGCACGGCCCATTTGATCCAATTGTTTTAAAAGTGAAATCTCCGCTTTTGACAAGGCATTAAACCCCGCAAATAAGAACTCACGTTTCTTGTCCGCTTTGAATAATAAATCAATGTTATTCGTCAAATATTTAAATGACTTTCCGGCATAACAGACATGCTCTTTCGAGAGTTTTTCATTCAACGCTTTATAATATCCTGGCAACCGATCCCAAAACTCCATGAATCGTTTTTGACTTTCTGTAAGTTCTACATCACCAAAACTCCACGATTCAATCTCCTTGATATCTGCCAAGTTTCTAAAAACCTGATCAGCATCTAACAAATAGCGATCAATTTCATTGTAATCAGCCAATAGAATATTCCCCCAAGTCAAGAACTCGTCAAAGGAATGATCTTCGATTGACTTGGCATCTTTCAATTGAATCTCGAACAAGCGCAATAGCGCACGCGTTTTATCAATGACTGTTTCATTACTATACGATTTAACCCATCGATCCATCGTTACAATTTCAGGAGCAATTATGGGTTTCCCATAAACCTTGAACAAGGCCGAAGTCAAATATTTCTTTGCACGTTCTGAAGGTAGAACTATGGTTAAATGTTGTAATTCAATCTGCTCTTCTAGGATGTAATTGGCGACTTTATCAATAAATTTCATCCTAGTTTTTTTGAGTTAGAAAATTCCAATACGTAGATCGATTAATTACCGATGTTTTGGCATCAGGATACGCATCAATAAAGCTTTTTGGGAACTTCACTTTCTTGCGTTTTTCCCAATCTGTTTTATATGCTTTAGTTTTATTGTTTCCTATTTCCAAGAAATCCATTTGTTGGTTTGTATGTGTCTTCCAGAAATACACTTCTTTTGGAATGTGATTCATTTTAATCCACTTCATACGTTCCGAAATGACGTAGTTACGCCATAATTCATTCATATCGTTTCTTAAAAATGTAGGATTAAAATTGCTGATTAACACATTTCGAACACCATTATCAGCGAAGTAAACTACATTCGATTTTTTTAATTCGTATCGGTGTCCATTATGGTAGGAAGGTATTCGATAAAGAATAAATGCATCCTCTAATAAGTAAATATAGCGTTCTACCGTTTCATTGTCCAAACCACATCGTTCACCGATGTCATTATAAGAAATTGTATCACCAATATTGAAGGCTAACAATTGCAGCATTCGCATTAATTTATCTCCTTTATTGATGCGTTCTTCTCCACTTAGATTTGTAAAAATGGCATCTTGAATAATTTCACGCAAGGTAACTTCAGCCATTTCTAAATCGGCTAAAACCTCAGGATAATTTCCGTAAATCAAACGTTCCTCTAACAAGCGTTCTTCTTCTGGCAAACCGAAGTGCTGAGCAGACTCATAAAATGAAGGAGCAAAAAGATTCACTTCCAATCCTTCCATTCTCAACGCTTCTAATAATTCAGGTTCAACTTTCGGTCGAAAGGAGCAACAAACAATCACTGTAGAGTTAATTTCTCCCATCAAAACAGCCTCTAAAATTCCACCTAAATTCTTTAGGTATTGTGCCTCATGTAAGACCACAAATCCGGGTGTGTTTTTTAGCAAAGAATAATCTTCGTTGAGTCGTTTTTTCGTTACCTTTTCAGAGCAATCAATTGAAACAAACATTTCCTTAGATTCAACTAAAATATCCTCAACAAGTTTGCGCTTTCCAACTTTACGAGGACCTTGAATAAAGAGTAATTTATTCGACTTAAGTTTGTCTTGGATGTATTGTTTTTGTATACGTGGTATCATGAATAGAACTTTTACCAAAGATAAAAAACAAGTAGATAAATCGCTTAAAAATATTGAATATTGCGATTAAGTAGTGATAATCACTTGATTTGAACCTTATTAAAGAAGTTCTGAGCACGTTTAGAGTTTAGGAATTTACTTCCTCCACCTGCTTTTAAAACAAAGATATATTCTTCATTTTTCAGAATCCTAACCCAGTAAATCCCTTCAACATACTGATCTGATATTCCTTCAACTGCCTCTGATCCATCTTCTAAAATTACTAACTGTGCAGGGCTTTCATCCGGACTATAAATATAGCTTTCAGCGAGTTGCATAAGGTTGGTGTTTTCGACAGCAAAATAGACATCGATTTCGTATGAATTACCCTGACCAAAATCGCGGTAAATAAGTCCCAATAATTTATCCTCCCATTCGTCCTTTAACACTTGAGGTTTTCCTGGGAAAATAACATTCAAATTTAAGGTTTCATTAAAATAGGTATAGTTACGAATTGCTTTAAATTCGTTTTCAAATAGACTTTTTTCATCGCTATAAGAAGCCATAACTTTGCGCACGGAATACCCTTTTCCTCTAAGTAAATTGATCATTCCTTGAGGCCCCGAAAGATGTCCTGCGCCCACTGCACAAAACACTTTTTTATCCTCCTTTTGCAACATAGAATCCAACATGTGACACATCCCAATATTTCGATCAATGATTAGCTCTTGATAACCACCAGCATACATCGACAAGCTTCCTTTTAAAGATTGATCTAGTCCGCGAATATCTCCTTGTAAATAAAGATCAATCATCTCATTTTTTGAGGTTAATAAGCTGCTAAAATTCAAATCACCAAACCCAGAAAACTGAATATCAGAAAAAACGCTCAATTGAAATTCTACCGTTTCTAAAGGATAAAACTCCTTCTTTGCGTTCAAGCAATACTGTTGAAAATAAGCGTCCAAAAACTGTGGCATTCCATTCTCGTTCCCATATAACGTTTCCGAAGTTTCCGAATGTTTTGCATAGGGATTTCCATGACGGTCGTAGTTTAAATCCACATAAGAAACTCTGGTATCCAAAGTCTCGAACATAGAGAAAACATCAGTTTCTAAGGAAATAACATTGGCTTCATTTAATGCAAAATAAGTAGAGTCGGTCAGGTTAAAAAGTCGTCGGTCATTGGAGTGAAGACTACCAAACAAATACGAATTCGATTGGAGTCCATTTCCAGAAATTTCCCACAACAATTCATGATCTTCATTGATCGTTTGAGACCAAGAATATGGAATTAAAAAAATACCCGAAAAAATCAAAAGAATGAACTTAAGCATGGGTATAAATTACAAAATAAAAATGGGCTACCCTACAATTAAGCGTTCGATGTGTTGGTCACCAAAAGAATATGGAATATAAGACAAATTCGGAATCTGCTTTGTAATCATGATTGGTGTTTTCTTTCCCAATGAAATTGTTCCATGCGTATCTGACAAATCCATTGCATAAGCAGCATTGATAGTTAGTGCATTCAGGGCTTCCTCTGGCGTCATTTTCATTTTAATGCAAGCCAACGACCAAACAAAAGCCAAATTACCGCTTGGAGTACTTCCAGGGTTAAAATCACTGGCTAGAGCTACTGGTAAATCATTTTCCATTAACCTTCTCGCATCTCCGAATGGTATTGACAGAAAATGCGAACAACTTGGTAGAATTGTAGCAATCGTTTCAGAACCTTTCAATGCATCAATATCATCATCCGCAATTTCTTCCATGTGATCCACAGACAATGCATTTAACTCCACTGCCTTTCGCACACCTCCTATCGTTGAAAATTGATTGACATGCACTTTTGGTCGCAACCCATGCTTGATCCCAGCTTGCAGAATTTGTTCCATCTCCTCCACAGAAAAATAATTGCGTTCACAAAACACATCGATGTAATCTGCCAAGCCTTCTTTTTCAATTTGCGGTAACATTTCATTGATGATTTGGTCGATATAACCTTGATGATTCTCTTTAAATTCTGGAGGGAAAGCATGCGCCCCGAGGAACGTTGACTTAATTGCGATTCCACTTTCGGCTTTAATTCGTTTTATGACACGCAACATTTTTAATTCCGCATCAACGGTGAGTCCATAACCTGATTTAATCTCAAGCGCTCCTGTACCATACGACTTCAATCGTTCAATTCGCTCCATCGCGTGATCAAACAATTCATCTTCGGACATTTCTTGCAGTTTTCGTGCAGAATTTAAGATTCCGCCACCACGTAAAGCTATTTCTTCGTAGCTCAAGCCATTGATTCGATCCACAAATTCCTCTTCTCTTGTTTTCGCAAATACGGTATGTGTATGCGAATCACAAAAAGCGGGTAGAACAAACTTTCCTTCGGCATCGATTACTTCTAACTCACGCCAGTCAGTAATTCCTCCCCAGTCTTCCATTGCTCCATACGCCACAATAACCCCATTTTCTATTGCCAAAAACGCATTTTCCAAGATTGGAAGTTCTTTCATTTCTTCTCCTTTTCGAACTTTTGGTAAATCTTCACCAAATTGAACGAGCCCTTTGATATTTTTAATCAGAATCTTACTCATAGCACCACAATTTTAGACAAAATCATTGATTTGATCGGGTACATTACGAATTATTTCAAAACTCCATTGCGATTTAAAGAAATTGGCTAACTTTGCACCCGCAATATCGACTACCAAAATATTGTTAGATGCTCGAGTGGCGGAATTGGTAGACGCGCTGGATTCAAAATCCAGTTCTTTCGGGAGTGCGGGTTCGATTCCCGCCTCGAGTACAAAAAAGCCTTCCTTTTTAGGGAGGCTTTTTTAATGACGTAAGCTTTACTAAAAGGGCTAACGGAATTTATCCTTATATTTCAATCATGATCGTTCCTTCACATCAGCCGAATCAAATTTTGAACGTTTCCAGCTTTCAAGATCTTGTCTCCACATCGTTTCATGGTGAGGTGAATGCGATATGTTGGAAGCGCAAACTTCAAGGTAACTTTGCTGAAATTGTTGAAAAAGTTGATCTTGTAGGAAACATGATGGTGCTTGAACCTGAAGATTTAATTGCTTTAGAACTTAGTGAACAAGGTCAAGTTGCACGAGAACTTTTACTGAATGACATGGCTTTATTGAAAGCAGCAGGTACAGATCCAACGCTTAATTTAATCAAGTGCTATGCTGAAGACGATTCCTTTCCGTTTTTCCCTACGGATGTTTATTCATTTCATGTTGACCGCTCGCCGGTTCCAGCAGCAACCATTTTATGCACTTATCATGGCGATTCAAGTGATATTTTACCCAATGCACACGCCAATCAAAAAATTCTGGTACCTGAAATTCGCGCTGAACTCAAAAAACTACATCAAGGATCAGATGAAGATTTTGAATCATTTCTAAAAGAATACTTTTTTGATTTACACTACGAAGCAAAACCCCATGCCGTACCTATCAATTTGGGAAATGGACATCTTTGGAGACTAGCCATTGACCATCCAGAAAGTCAAGTTCCTCCGTGTATTCACCGTGCACCCAAAGAAAAAAATGGACAAACCCGATTGATGTTGATCTGTTAAAAATCACTTAAAATAACCCTCAATACTTGCAGTCTACAATGTTAATCGTACATTTACGATAAGCAATTATGAAAAGAACATTAGTCGATAGTAATTATGATGAACAAACAGAGCAACTGGCACTGTTTGCGAAAGCACTTGGACATCCAACACGCATCACCATATTGAAACATTTAGACAAACAAAGTTGTTGTTTTACGGGTGATCTTGTTGACGCATTGCCCATTTCACAATCTACTGTCTCTCAACATTTAAAAGAATTAAAAAATGCGGGACTTATTCAAGGAGAAATAAAACCTCCGAGAATTAAATATTGTATTAATAAAGAGAATTGGAATAAAGCCCAAGTTCTTTTCAACGATTTATTCACATAAAAAATTTAGAATATCAATCGCTAATTGGCGATTAGCAATAATATATAAAATAGAATACGATGAGAACAATTAAAATTCTGGGAACCGGTTGTCCTAAGTGCAAACAAACCGAAGCCGTTGTAAAAGAGGTTGTGACGAAGAATAATTATGACGCCAACATCATTAAGGTGGAGGACATCATGGAAATTATGACATACAACGTGATGTCAACACCTGCGCTAATTATTGATGATGAAATTAAAATTAAAGGGCGCGTTCCAACTCGAGATGAAGTTGAAGAATTATTGAAATAATAGAACGTCATGTTTGATTGGTTGCAAAAAATTGCGGACTGGCTCGTTTATGATACCATTGGATTTTCGAAAGAAGAACATTTAGCGCAAGCGTTAAACTTCTTCATTTATGACTCGATAAAAATCATTTTGCTCCTATTTGTAATCATCTTTTTGATGGGGATTATCAATAGTTATTTTCCTGTTGAAAAGGTGCGAAATTATCTTTCAAGAAACAAAATGTACGGATTGGAATACCTCACAGCCTCCTTATTTGGGGTGGTTACGCCTTTCTGTTCTTGCTCATCTGTTCCACTTTTTATTGGATTTGTTAAAGGGGGAATACCCTTGGGAGTCACATTTTCCTTCTTGATAACTTCACCATTAGTAAACGAAGTTGCCATTGCGCTTTTCTTTGGAATGTTTGGATTGAAAACAACCATTATCTACATCATTAGCGGTGTCATACTAGGTACATTTTCTGGCTATTTGCTACAAAAGCTAAAACTAGAACCATATCTGACTCCTTGGGTACAAGATGTAATTGCAAATGCAGAGCGAGAAAGCGAAGAATTCAAACAAGGTAATGAATCGTTTAAGGAAAGACTTCCGGAAATATGGAGAGAGGCCATGCAGATTATTAAAGGAATTCTTCCATATGTGATTATTGGTATTGCCATTGGAGGATTGATGCATGGATACATTCCTGAAGGGTTTTTTGAACAATACATGGGGAAAGACAATTGGTTTGCAGTTCCAGCGGCTACATTATTAGCCATACCGATGTACTCCAATGCCTCTGGAATTTTACCAGTTGTTGAAGTCTTGGTTGCCAAAGGAATTCCCTTGGGAACAGCGATTGCATTTATGATGGGTGTTGTTGGGTTATCGTTTCCTGAAGCCATGTTATTAAAGAAAGTGATGACCTGGAAATTGATAGGAATTTTCTTTGGTGTAGTTTCTATCTGCATCATCATCTCTGGATATATATTTAACTTAATATTTTAAAAATGAGCGTAAAACATTTAATCTTTTTAGCGAGTTCGGTTCTATTATTTGCTTGTAATCCTTCAAACGAACAACAAGCGGAATCTGCGAATAATGAACCAGTGAAAAACCACGTTGCCGTCTACGATTTCCATACTGATCACAGGTGTGAAACTTGTTTAGCAATTGAAAAAGCGACCAAAGAAACCTTGAATAAACACTTTAAAAGTCAACTCGACGATGAAACAATCACATTTGCACTATACAATGCAGATGATGAAAAAAATGCGACACTTGCAGAAAAATATACAGCCTTCGGAACAACGTTAGCAATTACAATTTTCAAAGATGGAAAAGAGGAAATCATAGACATCACAAACTGGGCATTCGAAGCTGTTC
Organism: Crocinitomicaceae bacterium; assembly: GCA_041596895.1. GTDB lineage: Bacteria > Bacteroidota > Bacteroidia > Flavobacteriales_D > Crocinitomicaceae > UBA4466. Next base: position 9,705 of record JBFHHS010000063.1, read on the forward strand.
ATGGTGATAACTTTGAATCTGAATTGAAAACACAATTGACGGATGCCTTAGAGAAACTATAATATGTTTGAGTATTTATCCAATATTGCGCACAGTTCAGAAATTGCATTTCTTAGCGCATTTCTCTTAGGTCTACTTACCGCAATCAGTCCTTGTCCCCTTGCCACAAACATTACTGCAACAGCTTATATTTCAAAAAACATTACTGAGCCTAAAAAGGTATTTTGGAGTGGAGTAATTTATACGTTGGGAAGGGCAACAAGCTATTCCACAATTGGATTAATCTTGTTTTTTGGTGCAAGTAAATTTCAAATTGCAAAACTTTTTAGCCAATATGGAGAACGTTTACTGGGTCCTGTCTTAATTGTTGTGGGACTTATCATGTTGAATGTCATTCGTCTTAATTTTCTGGGTAAATCAAATTTCCAAGAAAAGTTTACAGAGCGATTTAAAGACAAGGGGTACTGGGGGTCGTTTATCTTGGGTGTCATTTTCGCATTGGCCTTCTGTCCATATAGTGGAGCACTGTTTTTTGGCGTACTTATCCCAATGTCAATCTCGGATGTTAGCGGACTTTATTTGCCTTTGGTATTTGCTTTTGGAACAGGTCTTCCAGTGATATTCTTTGCTTATTTATTGGCATTCTCAATTGGGAAAATGAGTGGGTATTTCAATAAAATACAAAGGATTGAGAAGGTAATGCGTGTAATCATTGGCGCAATTTTTATTCTTGTTGGATTGTATTATGTTATCATGTTTTTCTTGTAAAAGAATCGATATTTCTTCACTATAACGTTTTTTAGCACAAGCTAACTGAAGTTTTAGCAACTAAAGAATCATTAGTTGTCATATGTCAATATTCAATCTTTATAATAAAAACAGAACCATCTTATCCTTCTGGATATTGGGGCTGCTCTCACTTTTCACGAGAGCATACGTCAATTTTTCCCAAAACCTTCTCATTGGAAATGGTGGGTACTATCCTCTTCAAGTTAGAACCGTACTTGAGCGGGGAGAACTAGCTTTTCCGGATATGCCTTTCCTTTTTTATCTGGATGCAGGAATTGTCAAATTCATCTCCCTTTTCGGATTTACACAATCGGATGAACTCATTCTTTTCGTTGTGAAAACGGTTGATAGTATCAGCATTCCCTTGCTACTTATTCCGTTATATAAAATTGTAACACTTACTCATAACAAACAATATTCGACAAGCATCTTCATGACGGCAATGTTTTCTGTTCTTGCTTTTTACACATTAACACTTGTTTCTGGGACACAAAAAAACTCCTTGGCAATTACCTTACTTTTCTTTGCAATTGCATCATTCATGGAATGGCTAAAAACGCAACAAACACGTAGTATTATTCTCGCACTCATTTTTCTAATTCTAGTTGGGATAACACACTTTGGAACCTTTTCATTTGCCTTATTACTGCTCGTTATATTTCTAATTTATTATTATAAAAAGAGAGCCGTTATTCCATTAATTATTGTTGTACTTACTTCTTTATCCTTGATTTATTTCTTTGATCCAACGCGATCAGAAAGACTATTACTCATTTGGCAGAATCTGTTTGCAGGTAAACCAAGGCCGCCACAAATGCTAATGATGCTGGTATATTTTGCCATTGCCATCGTTGCTTTCTATGGGTATAGAAAATATAAATCCAACTTTAATCATCCCGAAAAAGCCCTGATTCTAACATTCATATCACTCTTCTTCGTCATAACAACTCCTATAATTGACCCTCAAGTATCTGGGCGCTTAAGTGTTTTTCTTTTTATTCCAATCGTTATTCTTATTCTGTATTTCGGTCCATTGATAACACGAAAATGGCATGTAGCAATTTCTACAGTACTCGGATTAACGGTTTCAATATCAATCGGAATGACTTTTTTCGGTAATCCACCTGCAGATGTCAGTAAAGCTGATCTCGATGATTTAAAAAATATGAAACCCTACATAAAAGACCCGAATCATACTGTTGTTATTTCTCGCCACAACTTAGAATTCTGGGTAGCGTGGAGTTTACATGTTGATGTAAGTCAAGAAAGTAAATTCGATGAAACCCTCATTAATGATTATGATCACATTCTGATTCTCAATCAAATCGAAAACAAAGAGGCTGAAAGAAATCGACCTCCTCAACCAGAACCAGAATCTAATGAACGCAATCATTTTGATCAGCCATTGATTCCCGAGAATTCGTCATTAATCTATACCTCGAAGCAGTTTAAGTTGTATCGATTTCAAAAGTAAAATGAAAAAAATGTGAACTTTTTCAAGAAAATAATTGGCTGTACATTTATTAATCGTAATATTGCAATATAACAATTAATTGAAATGGGAATATCTAAAACAGAAATGTTCACACAAGAACAAAATGAGATTGCGATTTTAGCGAAAGCGTTTGCACATCCAGCTCGCGTTGCAATTTTACAATACTTATTTCAACTAAATTCATGTGTTTGCGGTGATTTAGTCAATGAAATTGGATTAGCTCAACCTACCATTTCTCAACATTTAAAAGAATTAAAACAACTCGGATTAATTAAAGGAAGTGTGGAAGGAACAAGTGTATGTTACTGTATTGACATCGAAAAATGGAGCAAAATGAAAACTACAATTATGCAGTTTTTAGATCAAGATATTACGTCAAGCGGAGATTGCTGTTAACAACAAATTACACCGAATAAATCGAATTAAATTAAAATACAATATGAAATTATCAGAAGTAAAAGCAAAATTAAACGAATTGAACGAGATTTCATTTCAATTACCAAATGGAGAATTAGTACCAAATCATTTCCACGTAACAGAAGTTGGTAAGGTAACGAAACATTTTATTGATTGCGGTGGTACAGTCCGTAATGAGGAAGTGGTGAATTTCCAACTTTGGAATGCAGACGACTATGACCACAGGTTACATCCAGAAAAATTATTGAGCATCATCGAACTTTCTGAAAAGGTGTTGAATATCGGCGATTTAGAAATCGAGGTTGAATATCAAGCTGATACAATTGGAAAATTTGGACTTGAGTTTAATGGAAAAAACTTCCTCCTAACGAGTAAACAAACGGATTGTTTAGCCAAAGACAATTGCGGAATCCCTGTAGAAAAGCCAAAAGTAAAACTAGCTGATTTAAACAACGATTCTTGTTGTTCCCCAAGCGGCGGATGTTGCTAACACAATAAAAATCGAATGATATGACAAAAGAATCAAACTTCAATTCTGAAATAAAAGAAATCATCTCGAACCTTGACATTGAAACGATTTCAAGTGATCGAAAGGAAGTTTTACAACCACTCGTTGA
>JBFHHS010000064.1:0-12783 GCA_041596895.1 Crocinitomicaceae bacterium
GGAATTACATTGATTTCTGGTAATGACGATAAAGAATTCTTTATTATGCCAGATATTGGATCTGAAATTGCGAACCTTGAAAAACAAGGACTTGAACCTTCAAAATTCGTTGAAAAGAAGGACGCATTGATTCGAGATTACAGTATTAAATCGGAGCGAATTCACTCTGTTAATCAATTATTGAAAGCTTACACTCTTTTCGAAAAAGAAGTTGAATATGTAATCTTAGATGGAAAAGTTAAGATTGTAGATGAACAAACTGGTCGTATCATGGAAGGAAGACGTTATTCAGACGGACTTCATCAAGCCATTGAAGCGAAAGAGGATGTTCAAGTAGAAGCAGCGACTCAAACTTATGCTTCGATAACACTTCAGAATTACTTTAGAATGTACCATAAATTGTCAGGGATGACAGGTACTGCAGAAACTGAAGCAAAAGAATTCTGGGACATCTATGAATTAGACGTTATTGTAATTCCAACAAATCGTCCGATTCAACGTAAAGATGAAAATGATTTAGTATTTAAAACGGCAAGAGAGAAATTCAATGCTGTAATAGAAGAAATCGAAAAATTAGTTGCGCAAAAACGACCTGTTCTTGTTGGTACAACTACTGTAGAGATATCGGAGCTTCTTGGAAGAATGCTACAAATGAAAGGTATCAACCATCAGGTATTGAATGCCAAGCATCACCAAAGAGAGGCTGAGATTGTAGCGAACGCAGGTTTACCTGGAGCAGTTACCATTGCAACAAACATGGCCGGTCGTGGTACCGACATTAAATTAGGCGAAGGTGTAAAAGAAGCCGGTGGTTTAGCCATCATTGGTACTGAGCGTCACGATTCTCGTCGTGTTGACCGTCAGTTAAGAGGTCGTGCTGGTCGTCAAGGAGATCCTGGGTCATCTCAATTCTTCGTTTGTTTAGAGGATGACTTGATGCGTAAATTCGGATCAGAACGAATTGCTAAACTTATGGATAGACTTGGTCTAAAAGAAGGTGAAGTAATTACACACAGCATGGTTTCGAAATCAATTGAACGTGCTCAGAAAAAAGTAGAAGAAAATAACTTTGGAATACGTAAGCGATTATTAGAGTACGATGATGTAATGAATGCGCAGCGTAAAGCTATTTACAAAAAGCGTAAAAATGCATTGTTTGGTGAACGTTTAGACATTGATATCGACAACATGTTCTTCGATGTAAGTGAAGCAATTACACTTGGATTTGCTAAAAGCGAATTTAAAGCATTTGAAGAAGAGTTACTACGTGTTGTTGGAACTCAATCACCAGTTACAGCAGCGGAATATGAATCTCTGGATGAAAATACGATCATCAACAAAGTATACCACCAATTAAGAGATCAATACGATAGAAAAAACGAGAAAATTGCAGCTGCTGCAATGCCTCAAATCAAACACGTTCATGAAACGATGTCTGAGAAATATCAAAACATCGTTTTCCCTCTGACAGATGGTAGAAAAGAAATGCAACTTGTTGTTAACTTAAAAGAAGCATACGAAACTCAAGGACACATTATTTCAACAGCATTTGAAAAGAATATTGTTCTTAGTATGATTGATAATGAGTGGAAAGAGCATTTACGCGAAATGGATGATTTACGTTCAGCGGTGCATAATGCGCAATATGAACAAAAAGATCCGCTTTTAGTTTACAAACTTGAGTCCTTTGAGTTATTTAAAGCGATGTTGGTTCGTTTGAATGCGGAAACGATGGAACTCTTGATGAAATTGGATATCCCAGCAACTCAAGAAATTCAAAGTACAAACCAATCAGAGACGACACAAAGCAATTACGAAAAAGCACAAGAAAACCAGCAACCAGAACAAGTAAAAGGTAGAGAGGGTTATCAAGAAGCCATTGCTAACTCGGGAGCTCAAAGACAAGAGAAACAACAACCTATTGTTGCCGAAAAACAACCAGGAAGAAATGATGCTTGTCCTTGTGGAAGTGGAAAGAAATACAAACAATGTCATGGGAAATAACCCCACATTAAAATCAGTTTAGTTATTAAAAGGCACCAATTCAATTTGATGCCTTTTTTTTTATTTAAAGTACTCATAACAATTGTATTACGTAATTCCCATTAAATCGAACATCAATTATCGTCATATTCACATAAATATACATTAGACTGCAGCAAACTATCATTTACTAAAATAATTCGAATATATATATGTAATTTTTACCCACTGAAATATTCAGTACATATACTACAATTCGATTAACCTATGCAACCTACACATCTGTTGATTATAGTTTTGACTATTTTCTCATCATACTCATTTGCCCAACCTTCAAATGACGACCCATGTTCGGCAATTCCTTTAACAGCCGGAGCTACATGTACATTTTCAACGTACACAAATGCATCTGCAACAGCAACTTCTGGAGTAACAGCCCCTGGTTGTGCAAGTTATAGTGGTGGTGACGTCTGGTTTTCAGTTACTGTTCCTGCAAGCGGTTCAGTAACTATAGATTCCAATACAGGAGTCGTAACCGATGGTGGAATGGCTATTTATTCGGGAACTTGTGGTTCTTTAACCCTTATTGAATGTGACGACGATGATAGTGCAAATGGGTTGATGTCAATGATTGCATTGACAGGACAGACTCCTGGTGCTACATTGTGGATTCGAATGTGGGAATATGGAAATAATAATAACGGAACATTTGATATTTGTGCAACTGACCCGGGTGGCGGTTCTGGATCTGCTCCAGCAAACGACGATCCATGCTCTGCAACAGCATTACCCGTGAATGCTGCTTGTACTTACACTAGTTCAACAAATGCGGGAGCAACAGCAACAAGTGGGGTTACCGCACCTGGTTGTGCAAGCTATAGTGGTGGAGATGTTTGGTTCACTGTTGTTGTCCCTGCAAGTGGAAACATTTCAGTTGATTCAAATACTGGCGGCATGACCGATTCAGGAATGGCTATCTACTCTGGAACGTGTGGTTCACTTACACTTATAGAATGTGATGATGATGACAGCGCAAATGGTTTAATGTCTTCCATTGATCTTAGTGGTCAAACTCCAGGAGCAACTTTATGGGTTAGAATGTGGGAATATGGAAATAACAATAACGGAACATTTGATATCTGCGCAACTGAAGGTGCAGCAGTAACTCCTTGTGGAGGAGGTACAACCGAAGATTTTTGTGAAGCCCCTGCAACATTGACGCAAGGTGCTGGTTCTTGGTCATCAAGTACATATGATTATTATACTTCAGACCTTCCTGCAAACATTGGTATCTTTTGCGGTTCAATCGAAAATAATTCTTGGTATTCTTTTGTAGCCACAAGCACAACGGAAACTTTTAACATAACAGACGTATCCAACTGTTCAACAGGCTGGGGAATTCAGGCAGAAGTATTTGAGGTCACAACTGATATAAATGGATGTTGTACCAACTTCACATCTCACTCTAATTGCTTTAACCCGGGAACTGTCTCTACAGGAACCGTTACTGCAACCGGCCTTACCATTGGTAACACTTATATGCTCATGGTTGATGGTTGGGGTGGTGACAATTGTGATTTCACTGTTTCTGGGTGGACAGCTATCGGAATTCAACTCCCTGTAGAATTGGAAAATTTAACTGGAGCTACATTGCCAAGATCAAACGAAATCCGCTGGCAAACTATTACGGAAATAGACAATGATTATTTTGAAATCTACCGTTCTTTTAACGGAGAAGACTTCGAAAAAATCGGAATTGTAGACGGGAACGGAACCTCTACAAGTACAATCGATTATTCTTTTATTGATAATGATGTAAGAACAGGAAATGTTTATTACTACTTGAGACAATACGACTTCAATGGATCTTCTAACTTATCGAAAACAATTGCATTAAACCGAGCAATTAATCAAACGGGCTTTTTATCTGCCTACCCTAACCCAACTGAATCTTCGATCTATATTGAAATCAATAACTCTAGTTCATCTACCAATACAACACTCGAAATCATCAATGCACTTGGTAATACTGTTCGCAAAATGAGCATTAGTAAAGAAGGATATCAAAAAATCAATTTTGATTTAAGTGATCTTGCACAAGGTGTTTATTTCGTGAAATACACGAACGATTCTAAAACTCAACATTCTTCACGAATTATAAAAAAATAATCCCATGAAATTTATCGGCATCCTATTTATCCTCATTTCATTTTCTTCTTTTTCACAAGATACATCTGACCCTCTTTATGAAAAAGCGGCTTTTGCAGTACGTGTTCAAGGAGAAACAGCCTATAAAACGATTGTTAAGTTCACAGACAACCTAACCTCTGCTAACCGAGAAAGTTCAATTCGAGAAGACTTATTTTCTAAGGAAGGTGTTTTTCATGTTGAATTTAATCAAGACGGAAATAGCATGACAATTCTTGCATTGTCTGGTATTACTCCTGAAACAATCAAATACTTAATTTCTAAAACAACCTCATCGATTGATATACAAGAAAGCGAGGTTTACGAGTTTTAATCTCTTTATTTTTGTGATATTTGAATTGTGAAAAATGCAATTCAGCAAATATCGATAATTGGCAGCGGAAATGTGGCTTGGCATTTAGCAATTCACTTTGCCGAAATTGGAGTAAAAATTAGTCATGTTTTCAGTCGCACAGCATCAAATGCTGAAGAACTATGCAAAAGAACAGGGGCTATTAACACCGAATCAATATCTGATTTACCAAATAATCAACTTGTTCTAATCTGTACACCTGACGATACTATTTCATCAATCTGTACAGAAATTGATCCTTCTTGTCCTGTAGCGTATACATCTGGTTCTGTTGAAATTGAATCCTTACCAAAACGAGGAAACCTTGGTGTTTTTTATCCGCTTCAAACTTTTTCAAAGCACATAGAGTTGGACTTAAGCACCGTTCCATTCTTCATAGAATCCACGAATAACGATTTCACAAAATCACTATTCATCCTTGCCTCTAAGATTTCAGACACCGTTACACTAGCAAACTCTCAAGAACGCAGTGAACTTCACCTTACCGCCGTTTTCGTCAACAACTTCACCAATCACATTATATATCAAGCTCAAAAGTACGCAGAATCAAAGTCGATAGATTTCGACCACTTAATTCCATTACTAAAAGAAACGGTTCATAAATTAAATATGGACAATGCATATAGCGCTCAAACTGGGCCAGCAAGACGTGGTGACGACGCTGTAATTAAAAAGCATACAGAACGATTAGATGGTCGATCTAAAGAAATATATTCACTTATTAGCAATAGCATAAAGGAAACTTACAATGATTAGTTTTAAAGAACGATTAAATGATATCTCAACATTCATTTTTGATGTTGATGGTGTACTTACCGATGGAAGTGTTTCTCTATTTAAGGGCGAGGTTGTTAGAACCTTAAATTCTCGTGATGGCTATGCACTTCAATATGCCTCAAAAATGGGATACAATATCTTTATTATTTCAGGCGGGACTTCTGAAGACGTAGAAAACAGGTTAATGAACCTTGGAGTTACCGAAGTTTTCATGGGTTCTATCAATAAAGCGGAAGTCTACAATGCGATTAAGGAAAAATACAACATCAACAACGAACAGGTTGCTTATATGGGAGATGATATTCCCGATTACAAAGTGATGCAAATGGTAGGATTATCAACTTGTCCCCAAGACGCTGCCGTAGAAATCAAGCACATTAGTCATTATCAATCACCGTTTATGGGAGGCAGACATTGCGTCAGAGACATTATAGAACAAGTATTACGAGTTCAAGGAAAATGGTTTTCTGAAGATGCTTTTGAGTGGTAGATTTTTACTGAACTACCAACTTTAGTCTTACTGGAACCACTGTTGCACCTGTCAATTCAATAAAATAAAGTCCTGTTCCTTCTTGTTGCATTGATAGGTTCAATTCTTTATTAAAGCTACCAGTTTCTATTAGGGTACCTGATGAACTGATTACATTATATTGGTCGTAAAGTTCTGTTTGAGAAACAATAATAACATCTCCATGACTTGGATTAGGGAACAAGGAAACCTGTGATGACAAATCTAATTCATCTAGGAGAACAAGGTTGTTAATTGTAAAATTATTGATATTGTCTGGGTACAATTCATTCGGTCCAATCTTGGCAACTGTAATTTCATTTCCTCCAGAAATCACTCCAGTACTATAACCAACGACAATTGCTCCACCATCAGATGTTGCTATAATATCACCGGCATAATCTGGGTAATCGTGAGACATACCAAATGAACTTTGAAAGGACAATGATGAATTGTATCTGTTGATTGTTAAATCATCTCCAAAGTCGTATCCTGAATCATTATCAGTAACCATGGAAACATAAAAATCTCCATTACTTCCATAATTAGCCATTTCAGAATGATACATTTGTCCAGGTTGCGAAGGATGAAATCCCCCCCAAAACGTCCCTGTATTTTGCATTACAAACAAATACGCATCCGTTTCATTTGTTTGCGGTCCATTTGAACCTCCGGTACCAATAACTTTTGTTGGATCTGCGTCAAAAGCCAAATCAGTTACCCAATAATCGCCATTTGGACCAAATGTTTTTTCCCAAAAAACAGTTCCATCATCTTTCAAAAACATCATATAACCTTTGGTTTGAACAGAATCCTCCAAATAGTATTCCCCTCCTATGAAATACGTTGAATCTGTATACTTCAGAATACAACTGGCTTTATCATCTCCTATCCCTCCAATTGTTTTCGTCCAAAGCGTGTCTCCCAACTTATCTGTTCTCACAATATAGATATCCATATTATCTGTATCATTAGAGCTCGTTTCACCGACAAGTAAAGTACCAGTATCTCTGGTTAAAGCCGCATCATTAATACGATCCCAACCTGAACCTCCATAGGTGTTTTCCCATTCAAGGTTGGCCGACTCATCGACTTTAGCCAAGTAAAAATCAAATCCACCAGCACCATAAGAATTGGTATAACCACAAATAAAAAAACCGAAATTCTTTTTATAGAGTACACGTCTACCCGATTCAGATTCAGGACCACCATAGCTCTTTGACCACATATAATTCCCCATGCTATCAATTTGCATTAAGAAAGCTTGAGATGGCGCATTTCCGAAACTACTTGAAGCCCCAGTAATAACATAACTACTATCCTCAAGTTGAACAATGCCTTCACCAAAGTCCGCCCCATTATCGCTATAATAATTAAAAAACGATATCTGTCCGAATGAAAACGAACTCAACAAGGCTACTATGAATAATACTATTAAATTGCGCATCTTAATCTTATAAATAATGATTGACCACTTGCTTTTTTGGTAATAAAACCTAAGAAATTTTCAGAAGCTAATCCAACGGAATAATTTCCAAAATTGAAGTTCGAATAGATTCCTGCTCGGAATTTTCCAAATCCACCGTACCCTACATTTAATCCAAGACCAACTACTTTAGAAGGACTATAATGTGCCCCTGCATAGATATACGGACTAAAAATTAATGTTGGATATAACCGAATCCCAAAAAACGATTGAAACTTATTTGTTGAATTATTTGTGACAATCTTTCCCACCTGCAGGTAACCTGGAAGTAGCACTGTTCTATTCTTTTCTGTCGAATTCACTCCAAGCGAATCTAAAATGCTCAAGGAATCCGAAATAATAGAATTCTCACCAATTAATTGATCAAATTCAAACCCACTAAAGGATAAGGTAGTATCTATCGAATAGACTTTCTGCTTTTCATACATATAAGCAACACCGACATTTTTCGCTTGAAATTGAATGTAAGATGTTTGATCTTTAAAAATCGAAATTGGCAATTTAAAATCTATATCAAACCCTAGACCTACGCCTTGATTGAATTTTTTATTGTTTGCTAATTCCACCTCTCCATCTAACACCAACTCAATTAAATCCCCATTGGCATCTTGAGTTATTTCACCCGTTCTAAAGCCGGCATTAACTCGACTATTTATATTGTATAAATTGATTGAAACTGAAGATTTCGATTTTACATCGACCATTCCAAAACCGAGCTTTTGATAACTCATAAATGAAAAATTGGTGCCAGAAAAATCAATTGTTTCACCTTTATATCGATCATTCCCATAGAAAGCCATACCGTATAAATCCTGTGAATATACTCCTCCACCAAAAACATCGGCCCCAGCTTTGATCAAATAGCCCCAATCACGTTTTTTAAACAATTTCTTGGTGTAATTTCTATATTCAAGATTCACACCTCCATACATTCCTATTCTATTTACCGCACCATGACGATCGTAAGAATTCGCTTTCATAGTACTATCAATAAATCCACCGTATATGAATTTACCACTCACATCTTTCTGAATTGCACTACTCGCATAATCAATACCTCCTTCAAAGATAATTTCATGGTTCAAGGCAAGAGTATCATACCCGATTGGAAGTAGTTGTCCAAAAGCGTTCAGCTGTAAAAGTGCAAGAAATCCTAAACCCGTAATTATTCCTCTCATAACTATAGTTTATTCTCTGATGTGATTTTCGTTTTGACTTTCACCGCCATAAAAGCACCTACAGGTATCCCCATTGGTTCATTTAAGTTCGTAACTGGATTGGTTGTATTGAATTCTGACTGCACAATAATATGCTTAACCAAATTGATATCATCTAAAACCTCTTCTCCTAATACCAATCTAACCTCCGAGTTTGACACCATTAATCCCGATTGACTATCTAAGGTTCCGAACTGAGCTGATTCGATCTGATTTGTTCCATTTGCTTGATGCAACATAACCCCATTCGCATCAAGGAAAATAACTTTCAAATCGGCCGAAAAAGGGAATGCATTGCTCGTCTGAATAAGTAACTCAGCAGATTTCACATTTGTGTTATCACTATTTTGAGTGAAGTCTAAGTCAAATGTATCCTTTAAAATCAATTGATCGAGGGCTATCATCAAAGGCATATCGGCCTTTAATCTAACACGAAGTTTACTATTTGGAAATAATTCGTCCCAACTTCCAGTTGTATTACCCCAAGGATTCAGTTGAATGTTATAGCCCAATTCATGTTTCGCACCAAGATTTTCTAAATAAGCTTCAATATTTGAATTAGCACTATTAAATAAAATAGTTTTAACACTAGGAACAATAGCATCCCACGTCCCAGTTGCAGGGTCAACATTAAACGAACTTCCAATTTGCGCATTAGAAAGATTCACTACACTCCCAGACGAGTTTTCATTACTCACTGTGGTTAACTCCCCTTCTGCATTGACTTTAATGCCATTTTCAATCTCAAAGGTGATTGAAGTATTTGGTAAATCTATAGCACCCGCTGAAACGATATTAAGTTCCTCAATATCTACAATCGATGTATCAGAAAAGGACTTATTTCCAAAATAGCCTCTCGCATAATCAATTTTAATATCTCTAAACGTTGCATCCACCTTTGTAATATTGGAAGGTGTAATAGGAACGGATGGACCAGAAGGGTCTGTTGAAACCGTAATCTGAGATTTTAATTTATTAAATTCACCACCTGTCACACCAGTTAAATCCATTTGATACCCCCTTAAATCAATTGACTCTTCTACGATACCTGGATTTGCATTGGTTCCAGCTGGAGCTGCGTATTGATTAGTGAACGTAACACCATCCTTTGTCACACCAGGCAATGTCACATTGAAGATCGTTATTGTACCAAGTGGATTTGCAACTTTAATGTCGATAAAACCATTTTTAAGAATGATAGTTTTCAATTGAATATCTTCAATGGCCATATCATGCTCTTCAACCGAATTCACAAAATTAAATCCTGGTGACAAGTTAATCGATGCTGAAAAGACAAATTCTTCTGAAATGGTCGTATCTGGAATTTCGAGTAGATCGCCCAAATCCAAATCAAATAAAGTACGTTCCAGGTTCAATTCATAAAACCCGCCCACCTCACTCAATGTGGTATCGTTTACTAAGTTCACCAAAGTTAGCGTATCATTAATGACAGGTGCGCTCCAATCAGTATCCCAAACCGTTTTATTCTTTTTACAAGAAACGATTATCAGTGTAAAAACTGTAAATGCAATAAAATACTTCATTGTACAGAATAACGGTTTTTCAGTCATCTTGGTTGGTTTAAACTCGTTCAATTATTGTCGCATATCCTTGCCCAACACCAATACACATAGTAACTAATGCATATCGTTTTTGTGTTTTTTGTAATTCAATCGCTGCAGAAAGCAAAATTCTTGCGCCTGAAACTCCTAAAGGGTGTCCCAATGCAATTGCCCCACCATTTGGGTTGATACGAGGATCATCATCCGCAATTCCTAACTCCCTTGTGCAAGCAAGTACTTGCGCAGCAAACGCCTCATTCAACTCTAAAATATCCATTTGATCTAAAGTCAACCCCGTTCTTTCCAGCACTTTTCTTGAAGCATAAACTGGGCCGATTCCCATGATTCGTGGTTCAACTCCAGCTACAGCAGCTCCTACAATACGAGCTAAAGGTTTCATGTTATATTTTTCAACAGCTTCACCAGAAGCCAACAACAATGCCGCAGCACCATCATTTAATCCCGATGCATTTCCAGCAGTAACAGAACCATCTTTCTTAAAAGCAGGTCTTAAACCACCTAGTGTTTCCATGGTTGTATTAGGCCTAACAAACTCATCTGTATCAAAAATGATTGGATCTTTTTTTCTTTGAGGAATAGATACAGGAACAATCTCCTCAGCCAAACGACCAGATTCAATAGCTTTGGTTGCTTTTTGTTGCGACCACATGCTGAATTTATCTTGAGCTTCACGTTCAATACCGTATTTCTCCACTAAATTCTCAGCCGTCATCCCCATTCCTTCTGTTCCGTACAGCTCTTCCATTTTCGGATTAATAAATCGCCATCCAAAAGATGAATCATGCATTTCAGAATCTCTTCCAAAAGGCTTTGAAGCTTTAGAGATAACCCAAGGACCTCTAGTCATGTGTTCAACTCCACCAGAAATATAAATATCACCAGCACCATCTTTAATTGCTCTAGAAGCATTAATGGTAGAAGCCATACCAGAGGCACACAACCTGTTTACAGTTTCACCACCTACTTGCCAAGGTAAGCCAGCCAAAAGGCCAGACATTCTTGCTACATTACGGTTATCCTCACCAGCTTGATTAGCACAACCAAAAATCACATCTTCAATAGCCAAAGGATCAACTGAAGAATTTCTTGCTAACAATTCTTTTATTACAATAGCCCCCAAATCGTCTGTTCTAACTGGCGCTAGGGTTCCTCCAAAATTTCCTATTGGAGTTCTAATACCATCTACTATATATACTTCTTTAGACATACTTTTTCTTTAGAACGCTAAGTTAACAATTTTGATATTGTTGAAAACTTCTCCGAGAATTTAGGTACAAAGTTTGTATTTTGGATATCTATTAAACCAAAGACACGTGATGAAACTAAAAACTATCCTTGCTATGTTCTGTCTGAGCATTGCCACTTTGTCATTCTCGCAACTAGACGAATTGACACCAGAAGAACAAGCCTACCGAGACTCCATTACTGCACTAAACCTTGAAAACGAAGCTATCGCTCAAAGTCAAGAAGCTTACAATAATGGCATCAAACTATTTTCAGAAAAGAAATTTGCGGCCTCTATTGAACAGTTTAGAAAATCAATTGAACTGGACCCGAATTTCACTGCAGCATATTACAATAAAGGGATTGCGGAAAATGAAGCTGAAAAATTTGCTGATGCAGTAAAAACTTTGGATCGTTTAATCGAATTAAAACCAGGTTATTCAAAAGCATTTTTTCAAAGAGGAAGATCGTACCAAGGATTAAATAATTATTTAAAATCTGAAGAAGATTATGAAAAATCAATTGAACTAGATGGATCAAACCCAAAAGCATATTACAATTACGGAACCCTTCGTTTTCTGCAACAAGATTATGATGGTGCTATTTCTTACTTTTCTAAAACTATTGAATTAGACAAGGAAATGGTGAATGCTTATAACGATCGAGGATCTTCACATCGAATGAAAGGCGATTACACGAAGGCATTGGCCGATTATGAAACTGCTGTTAGAAAAAACCCCAATCTAGCGTTCGTTCTGAATAACATCGGAACAACAAAATCTAAAATGAAAGACTATACTGGCGCACTTGCGGCATTTAATAGAGCCATTTCGGTAGATGCTAATTTTCATCTAGCCTATAATAATCGAGGTGTTGTTCAGCAAAACCAAGGTAGACTTGACGATGCCATTAAAGATTTCAATAAAGCTTTATCTATAAAGGCTGATTATTCTCCAGCGGCTTCCAATATTAGTGGTGTTTACTTTACAAAAAAGGAATACAAAAAAGCCTTGGAATTCGCTAATAAAGCAATCAAAATGGATAAGGATAATGCGGCAGCATATGTAAATCGTGGTATGGCAAAAGAAATGCTACGAGACATGGAGGGTGCATGTGAAGATTGGCACAAAGCAAAAGAATTGGGATCTGAAACTGGTAAAAACTACTACGTAGGAAACTGCGCAAACTAAACGATAAATGATGACTAAATATATAATAACAAGCATAATTCTGTCTTTCTTTTCTTTAGCAAATGCACAGAACGTAGACTTTAAATCAGCCAACTTTAAAGATGATAAAGACGGACTAAAAGCGGCAACAGAAGCAATTAAAACAGGAGATGAATTTTTCGAAGTCGCGAATGAGGCCATGTTCTTGGTGAAAAGCCCTGGATTAAATTATGAATTGGCCCAGCTGGAATATCTAAAAGCTCAAAAATTCAATCC
>JBFHHS010000065.1:0-12636 GCA_041596895.1 Crocinitomicaceae bacterium
CTTTCCTCGCACCACCCTGCCGAATACCCACAATTCATTGTACAAACTGGAATATCAGAAACCTTACCTTCTTTTATCCATGATTGAGCTTCGAAGGAGTTTTGGTGTTTAAATTTGAGGATATAATTCTCATCAGGAGAAGGATTGCTTTCAGACGAGATTTCAACATTTGCCCATCCTGTGAAGGCGAAATGCACAGGCCCTGCCGATAATTTCTCAATAGGGCTCACTAAATTCATTCTTCGATGAAATGCGATGGCATCTTTTTTACCAATCACTTTTGAATTATCGTACAAAAAATTGTTACCGATACTTACGGCTTCTTTACGGTCTCGATCACTGTAACGATCTTTAATAAATTGAAGAAATTCATACGAAACCGAAGCTGATCGAAAAAGCACGTAACGTTCTCCAAACACTGTTATTTCTCCGGAGTTAGGATCAATATGAAAATCAGTAAAGTATTCCCTCACTTTTTTTTCAATAGATGCAAACAGATCTTCAAATTCTTCGGGCACGTAAACCGTTTGAGGTCCTTTTATTTCATCATTTAGCTGATGTTTTAAGGACATGAGTTCTTTCTCCAGGTTACGTATTTTACGCTCTAGTTTTAGCTTAGTATTCATGGTTCGATGAAGATAGCTAAAAAAAAGCCTCACTAAAATGTTAGTGAGGCTTTTAGTTTATTTTTTAAACTCGCTTATCGTTTTATCGATGATGCTAACACATTCCATTAATTCCTCTTCGGTCATCACCAACGGCGGTGCAAATCGGATAATATTCCCGTGTGTTGGCTTAGCCAATAATCCATTTTGTTTTAAAGCTATACAGATATTCATAGCAGTATCACTTTCTTCAGTATCATTAATTAGAATAGCGTTCAATAACCCTTTACCTCTGACAGCATTAATTAGATCTGTACCTTCAATAATACGATTCATTTCCTTTCTAAAAATATGACCTAAGCGCTCTGCATTTTCTGCCAATTTTTCTTCAGCAACAACTTCTAGAGCAGCGACAGCAACTTTAGCTGCAACAGGATTACCACCAAAAGTAGAACCATGTTGACCAGGTTTAATCACCTCCATAATACGATCATCTGCTAACACTGCTGACACCGGGTATGCTCCACCTGACAATGCTTTCCCTAAGATTAAAATATCTGGTTTCACATTTTCATGATCTACTGCTAAAAGACGCCCCGTTCTTGCGATTCCGGTTTGGACTTCATCTGCAATAAACAATGTTCCATTTGCCGAACACAATTCTTTCGCTTTGGCTAAATAACCTTCACTCGGAACATAAACCCCTGCTTCACCTTGAATTGGTTCAACCAAAAATCCAGCAACATTAGGTTGTTTTAATGCCTCTTCCAATGCAGCAATGTCATCGTAAGGTATTCTGATAAATCCACCTGTAAATGGTCCAAAGTTTTTACGTGCAACTGGATCATTAGAGAATGATACGATTGTTGTAGTTCTACCGTGGAAATTATTCTCACAAACGATTATTTTCGCTTGATCTTCGGCAATATTGTTTTTTTCATAAGCCCATTTACGACACAATTTGATTGCAGTTTCTACCGCTTCTGCACCTGTATTCATAGGTAACACCTTATCAAATCCGAAATATTCTGTCATGAATTTTTCGTATGGTCCTAATGAGTCATTATAAAATGCTCTTGATGTTAACGTCAATCGTTTTGCTTGGTCTACCATAGCAGCAACGATTTTTGGATGACAGTGACCTTGATTTACAGCTGAGTATGCCGATAAAAAATCATAGTATTGTTTTCCTTCAACATCCCATACATGAACACCTTCTCCTCGTTTCAATACAACTTCAAGTGGGTGATAATTGTGAGCACCATGTTTGTCTTCCATTGCGATTAAATCCGCAGAGGTCATTTTTTCATTCGTAATATTCATAATAAATCATTCTTTGAACCAAGTCAACTCCTTGGTTATTACAAACTTAATTTCAGCTCAGTGTTACTAAATTAAGTCTAAAAGTCCTTCTCATTCATGGAGAGAAAATTATCCTAGTTGGGCACAAAAGTACAGTAAAGTGATCAAAAAGTCAAGGTAGCTTAATGAAGAGTTTCGGCGAATAACCTTGAGTCTTAATTCTCTGGTTTAAATGTTATATCGACGTTACAACCATCGAGTTCATTAAAGTAATCTTCGACTTCAAACACTTCTGGATTAAAACTTTTTTGTCGAATTCGAGATTGTTTTTGACGCTCCATACTTCGGGAATACCGTCTAATTGATTCCTCTGTATCTAATATCAAACCAGGAACGCGAACACTTTTACCATCATCATCTTTAGCAACCATGGTAAAATAAGATGAATTACAATGTTTTATTTCTCCAGTACGAATATTCTCTGCTTCAACGCGCAAGCCAACTACCATTGAAGTCGTTCCTGTATAATTAATAGAAGCTTTCAAATGCAGTAACTCACCTACATCCACGGGATTTAAAAAATCAACACGATTTACAGAGGCAGTAACACAATAATTACCTGAATGTTTTGAAGCACAAGCAAACGCTATTTCATCCATTAGATTCAAAATATAGCCTCCATGAATTTTCCCACTAAAATTAGAATGAGAAGGTGTCATAAGTAAACTCATGTTGATTTGTGATTCACTTACATTTTTGAATGCTTTCATAATGATGATTACGATGTGGTATTAACTTAAAACAACTTAGGTTGATCAGAATCATCCTCTTTAGGTTTCACGTCCCATTCTACAGTGTCTGATGGTTGATCTTCTTCTCCCTCAACTTTCTTCTTTTCTTTTTTCTCAGGTTCTGGCCAAGGTTCTCCTCCATCAATTTCATGATCAAGTACAATCTCTTTCACTTTCAGCTTGGTCATTTGATTTCCTTGAGCTTTCATTCCCTTTACATCAATAAACTCGTCTAAATCCACCTCAGTATCCGGCAAGTTTTTAGTTGACTTAAGTAACTTATTGTAAACAATCCTAACCTTAGGCTTGTATGCGGTTGAAACAACATCCATGTATGACCCTTCGCTTTCAGAAATAAAAGATACTTTTTTATCTGAAGTTACTTCACAAAGGAATCTTTTACCATAATGCAAATCTTTTTCTGCATCATAATAAACTACAGAAAGTGGTCTATCTGGATGCCATTTCTCGATATGGATTAAATCATCATCAAAATGCGTAGACAAATCGAAATTAGTCAATCTATATTCTCCTGATTTATACAAGGTTAGTATTTTATCCTGACCTTTGAAGTTCCCTAGGAAAGTTCCTCTATTATCATCATTTAATCGACCTACGACATCATCGTACCATATTTTACGAGCTGCCAAAGTAGAACCACCCACTTCTTTTTGTAGGATCTTAGAAACAATTTCTTTCGTAACGCGATTACCACCAGCTCCACGTCCTTTAATCAACAAGTCACCTAAATCGATATCAAATTTCAAGCGTTTTAAATGAGGTCGCGCTCTAAGAACAACCGTTATAACTTCTCTTTCTCCGTTCGGATGCACCGTAAAGTATAACATTTTAGAACCTTTCGTTCCTTTCGTTAAGTCATATTCATTGTCTCGTGTAATCGAATTAACATTGAAACGTTTCATCATTGTTGGCCCTCCCTTACCATCTTGATAAATAAGGTGATAAACGGTTCTTTTGTCTCCTTTTTTCCAGACATTCGCGTAAACAATACCCTTTCCGACAAACTTTTTATCAGCAACCTTGGTCACCATCATTTTTCCGCTTGCAAAGAATACAATTACATCATCTATATCAGAACAATCAGAGATGTACTCTGCTTTTTTAATGCTATGACCGATAAAACCTTCTTCATAATCGACATATAATTTCTTATTTGCGATAATCACCTTAGAGGCGTTGATTGAGTCAAAAGTTTTTATTTCAGATTTACGTTCTTTTCCTTCACCAAATCTCTTCTTGAGATCTTTGTAGTATTCAATTGCATATTCAATTAAATTCGCTAAGTTTTCCTTAACGATTTTCATTTCAGCTTCGATCTTCGCAATTGTTTCGTTTGCCTTATCCGCATCAAAACGAGTAATACGAATCATTGGAATTTGGGTCAATCGATGTAAATCCTCATCTAAGATATCACGAATTAATTGTTTTTTAAACGGTTTGAATGCTTTATGCAAGTACTCATACAAACCTTCTTTATCGCCATAATTCTTAAAATCTATATACATTTCTTCATTAATGAAGATTTGTTCTAAGGTTGAAAAATGCCATTGACGTTCAAGTTCATCCAAACGAATTTCAAGCTCACGTTTCAGTAAGTTTACGGTATTATCGGTATTCACTTTTAGAATTTCCGACACTCCCATAAAGCGTGGCTTATCACCATCAATCACAGAAGAGTTTGGAGAAATTGACACTTCACAATCTGTAAAAGCGTACAAAGCATCCATTGACTTATCCGGAGAAACTCCTGGAGCCAAATGAATAACAACTTCAGCTGTGGCAGCCGTATTGTCTTCAATCTTTTTAATCTTAATTTTGCCCTTATCATTTGCCTTTAAAATCGAATCGATAAGAGAAGTTGTAGTTCCATAAGGAACCTCTGTAACCAACAATGTTTTATTGTCCTTTTTGGTGATTTTAGCCCTAACTCGTACTTTTCCACCACGAAGACCATCGTTGTAATTAGAAACATCTACCATACCACCATTTGGGAAGTCAGGGTAAATCGTCACTTTTTTTCCTCTTAAGTGATTAATTGATTGTTCAATCAATTCCACAAAATTATGCGGCATAATCTTACATGCCATTCCAACTGCAATTCCTTCAGCACCTTGAGCAAGCAGTAGTGGAAATTTAACAGGAAGTTGTTCCGGCTCATTGTTTCGGCCATCATAACTTTTCAGCCAATTTGTTGTTTTGGCATTAAAAACGATGTGTGCAGCTAATTTTGAAATTCTCGCCTCAATATAACGAGGAGCAGCTGCACCATCTCCAGTTAAAGTATTCCCCCAGTTTCCTTGGCAATCAATTAATAAATCCTTTTGTCCCAGGTGAACCAAGGCATCACCAATAGAAGCATCACCATGCGGGTGATATTTCATCGTATTACCGATGATATTCGCTACTTTATTGTAACGTCCATCATCCATTTCTTTCATTGAATGCAGAATTCTTCGTTGCACAGGTTTAAACCCATCATGTAACGAAGGCACAGCACGTTCTAGAATTACATAAGAAGCATAATCTAAGAACCAGTTTTCATAAAGTCCACTAACAGGAATAATGTTATCCGAGACTTCCTTTTCTTGGAACGGATTTGATTTTCCGTCATTTTCAGAATCTTGGTTATCATCTTCGTTACCGTCGTTCAATTCGTTGTTTTCTAACTCGTCGTTTTCGTCAGCCATGTTATGATGCTTTATCTAATTTATCTTTATCCACGTCTTCAACAACATCATCTTCTACGCGTAAGTTGTCAATGATAAACTCTTGACGCGCTGGAGTATTTTTCCCCATGAAATACGATAATATTGAATCAATTGAAGCCTCTTTTGAAAGGATAACCGGTTCTAATCGAATATCCTCACCTATAAAATGTTGAAACTCATCTGGTGAGATCTCTCCCAAACCTTTAAAACGAGTAATTTCAGGATTTCTTCCCAGTTCTTCCATTGCATCTCTTCGCTCTTGCTCAGAATAACAATAAATTGTTTTCTTTTTATTTCGAACTCTAAATAATGGAGTTTGTAGAACATACACATGTCCTCGCTTAATCAAGTCCGGAAAAAACTGTAAAAAGAATGTCAATAACAACAAACGAATATGCATTCCATCAACATCGGCATCCGTTGCAATCACGATTTTGTTGTATCGTAAATCGTCCATATCATCTTCAATGTTCAATGCCGCTTGAACCAGGTTAAACTCTTCGTTTTCATAAACGACTTTCTTGGTCAACCCATAACTATTCAATGGTTTCCCTTTCAATGAGAAAACTGCTTGAGTATTTACATTACGTGATTTCGTAATAGAACCACTGGCAGAATCCCCCTCGGTAATAAACAATGTAGTTTCTTCGCGTTGATCTTTTTTCAAATCCGATAGATGAACTCGACAATCCCTTAACTTTTTATTATGAAGATTTGCTTTTTTCGCTCTATCTCTTGCAATTTTACGTATTCCAGAAAGTTCCTTTCTTTCTTTTTCCGATTGCTTAATTTTCTTTTCAAGGATTTCAACAACATCTGGATTTCTATGTAGAAAGTTATCGAGTTTTTCTTTCAAGAAATCATTTATGAACGCACGCATTGATTTCCCACCAGGTTCAATTTCTAATGACCCCAGTTTAGTTTTCGTTTGTGATTCAAAAACAGGTTCAACCACTTTCACAGCAATTGCGGCAACTATTGATTGACGAATATCAGATGCTTCATAATTTTTTCCGTAGAAATCTTTGATCACTTTTGCCACGGACTCACGAAAAGCAGCCTGATGCGTACCCCCTTGAGTTGTGTGTTGACCATTAACAAACGAATAGTAATCTTCTCCGTATGTTTTACCGTGTGTGAACGCTACCTCAATATCATCATCTTCTAAATGAATGATTGGGTACAATGGATCACCATCCATATTATCTTCCAATAAGTCTTTCAACCCATTTTTTGACAAAAACTTCTCACCGTTCATTTTTATCACTAACCCTCTATTTAGGTAGCAATAATTCCACATCATTTTTTGAAGGTAGGCTGTTTTGTATGCAAACTTTTTAAACACAGTCTCATCTGCAATGAACTCAACATATGTTCCGTTTTCTTCGTCCGTCTTTTCTTTTTTTGGATCATCCACCAACACACCCCGTTCAAAAGTGGCCGATTTCTTTTCACCATCCCTTACGGAATAGACCATGAAGTGAGAAGACAAAGCATTTACAGCTTTAGAACCCACACCATTTAACCCAACTGATTTCTTAAAGGCTTTAGAGTCGTATTTACCACCAGTATTAATTTTCGAAACAACATCGACTACTTTTCCTAGAGGGATTCCACGACCATAATCTCTTACGGAAACCATTCCATCTTTAATCTTGATATCAATACGCTTACCATTCCCCATAACGAATTCATCGATACAATTATCGACAACCTCTTTCACGAGAATATAAATACCATCATCTGCGGATGAACCATCCCCTAACTTCCCGATATACATACCAGGTCTTAGTCGAATATGTTCTTTCCAATCGAGGGAGCGTATATTATCCTCAGTATATTGATTTTCTGCCATTTAAATAGAATTGTTGGACAACTACCAAATATAAGGAACTAAAGGCGGTGATTTGGTTTAAAACGCTAGAACTTATTCACTTTTAGCCGTTAAAAACTGTGCTTAAACAAAATAAGTAGAACCATCCTCAACTACTTCACAATTCTCAAATACAGTTTTCGCCTCTTTCACATGCTCTTCACCACCATCATAACGAGCACTCAGATGTCCCATTAACAGCTTCCCAACATTTGCTTTTTTAGCGATAGTTGCTGCTTGAATAGCAGTAGAATGCAACGTTGTTTTTGCACGATCTAAATGAGCTTCTGTGAATGTAGCTTCATGATACAATGTATTAACACCTTGAATAAACGGAATGATTGGCTCAAAGTACTTCGTATCTGAACAAAACGCATACGACCGTGGTTTTTTAGGCGCTTTAGTGTACTTCTCAAAAGACAAAACATTTCCATCTTCATCAATTACATCCTCCCCTTTTTTAAGTCGATGCATGTACTCAATTTTTACGCCATCTGCTACTGCAATCTCTGTTCTTAGATTACGCTCACGCTCCTTTTCTTGGACACGGTAACCAATTGTTGGTATCTTATGGGACAATGGAAAATGATGCAAACTAAAGATGTCATCTTCAAAAAAACAACCACTGGCATTCTCGTCAAGGATATGAAACCTTAACTCATAAGCTAAACGCGAATTTCCGTAATGCAATTGAAGCTCTACAATTTCTTTCAATCCTGTAGGACCATAAATATCAATAGGCTTAACACGTCCAAGTAGATGCATAGAACTAAGCAACCCTACCAACCCAAAATAATGATCCCCGTGAAGGTGTGAAATTAGAATATGTTCAATACGCTGTAATTTTATACCAAACTTTCGTATTTGAACTTGAGTCCCTTCACCACAATCAATTAGGATATGTCTACCATTACATTCGACATATTGAGATGTTGGATTTCTTCGAGCAGTGGGCAATGCAGAACCACTCCCTAAAACAGTTACAGAGAAATGCACACTATTAGATATTCGCTAATGCTTCTTCTTGATTTGCCGCGATATTCAAAACCTTATCCAACTGAGCTATTTCAATTAACTTCTGAACATTTGGCATCAACCCACAAAGTACAAATTTCCCATTCGTATCTTTACACATGCGATTAGCCACTAGCAACGCACTCAATCCTGAAGAATCGCAATATTTAGTTGCCGACATATCAATCACAATATTATTTACACTATTCTTTCCTAAAACAACCAACTCAGCCTTTAACCCAGACGCATTAGAAGCATTCAACTTCTCTACATTTGTTTTCACTACTGCTGTTCCGTTATTCTGACTAACTGTAAAATCCATTGTGCGTTTATTTCAAATTTAATAAAATAATAATACTACTGCCTTTTAATTTTCGATGCCAATAAATAAATCACTGACATTCGAACAGCAACCCCATTTTCCACTTGATCTAGAATAATAGCCTGCTTAGAATCTGCCACATCACTTGTAATTTCAACTCCTCTATTGATTGGCCCTGGGTGCATTACAACAATTTCTTTAGGAAGGTTATTTAATATCTCCTTAGTCAAACCGTACTGCATTGAATACTCTCTGAGAGATGGGAAATACTTTATATCCTGACGTTCCAATTGAATCCTTAACATATTTGCTACATCACACCACTCTAATGCCTTTTGCAAGTTGTGTTCCACTTTCACCCCAAGCTCATGAATAAATTTAGGGATTAATGTTGTAGGACCACAAACCATCACTTCAGCGCCTAATTTCTGGAGGCAATAGATATTAGACAAGGCCACACGCGAATGCAAAATATCACCAACGATAACAACTTTTTTTCCTTCAACAGAACCTAAACGTTCACGAATAGAATAAGAATCCAGCAAAGCCTGAGTAGGATGTTCATGCGTTCCATCACCTGCGTTAATCACTTTTGCATCAACTCGCTCTGATAAAAACTTCGCGGCACCAGGATTCGGGTGTCTCATAACAACCATATCCACTTTCATTGAAAGAATATTATTTACCGTATCAATCAACGTCTCCCCTTTTTTCACAGAACTACTTGCTGCAGAAAAATTGACTACATCAGCCGACATTCTCTTCTCCGCCAATTCGAACGATAACCTTGTCCTTGTTGAATTCTCAAAAAACAAATTCGCAATTGTAATATCTCTTAAGGAAGGAACTTTTTTGATTGGTCGATTAATAACCTCTTTAAACGCATCAGCTGTTTTAAAAATAAGCTCAATATCATTTTTAGTCAGGTCTTTAATTCCCACTAAATGCTCAACACTTAAACTATCCATTTGAATCAGGTGTAAAAAGTACTACTTTATCTTCTCCTTCGATCTCCTTCCATTCAACAGAAACACGTTCAGAAATCAATGTATCTACTGTTTTACCGACATAATCTGCTTGAATTGGTAAATCTCTACTAAATCTTCTATCCACTAAAGTTAAAAGTTCCACTTGATCCGGTCTACCGAATGCAAGTAATGCATCTAAACCAGACCTGATTGTACGACCAGTATACAACACATCATCTATAAGAACCACTTTCTTATTTTCAATAACGAAATCAATATTAGTTGCACTAGGAATCAGTGGAATTTCTCTACGACGAAAGTCATCTCGGTAAAACGTAATATCCAGATTACCACAAACCACTTCCTTTCCTAAAATAGCTTCTAAACGTTCTTTAATACGCGTTAAAACATTGATTCCACGAGGCTGTAGACCAATTAACACAGTATTCGAGAAGTCGTTATGAATTTCAATGAGTTGGTAACAAAGTCGATTAATCGTCAGTTCAAAGTGCTTTGAATTAAGAATCACTTGTCGTTCCATTATAGCAAAGATAAAAGTATTTCTGTTCCCTAGAATAAATGCGATAAAAAATAATTTTTTTATCACTTATTCCAAATATGCATCACTAAAACGGTTAATTGTTTATATTTGTGCCATAAAATGTTATTTAGTTACTGTTAAATCAATAATAAATACATTTCAAATTTTTGTTAGAAATCTTTAAGATAAAGGCTCTATCTTTAAACCAGTTAGGTTAGTAGAATAGAAAACTTTCTTAAAGTTTTCGTTTGTTTTTGGTTTAGGTTGCCTGGTTTTACGCATTCATTTTTCTGTCGGATTTATTGGTTGACTTCGATTTTTAAGCGTAAGACCAGGTTATCCTGTTTTTAGTGGCCACCTTTTTTCTTAACTGAATAACCTTCCTTCACCAACAATTCGAA
Source organism: Crocinitomicaceae bacterium (assembly GCA_041596895.1). Lineage (GTDB taxonomy): Bacteria > Bacteroidota > Bacteroidia > Flavobacteriales_D > Crocinitomicaceae > UBA4466. The sequence goes on from JBFHHS010000065.1 coordinate 10,547, forward strand.
CACTTTCTCCTTAAAATTCCCTTGAATTAGTATCTCTCCTTCTTTTGCCGCGCCACCAACACCACATTTACTCTTAAGCATTTTCGCTAAATCTTTGAGATCATCATTTGGACCTATAAAACCTTCAACCAAAGTAACTTCTTTACCAGCACGTTTTTTTCTATCGATAGAAACATAAAGTCGCTGTTCATTAGACGGGAGCAAATCCATTTCTTCATCTTCATCATATGAATAGTCAAAATCAGGATTTGTGGAATAAACTACGTTTAATTTCTTCTTTTTACTCATGGGAATCTATTAAGATGTAAACATCTGTTTTGACAATAATAGAAATGATTTTTGAGAAAAGCTTGGAGAAGAATCTAAATCTTCGGACATTTTTTACAGTTCACACCACCTTTTTTGAATTTCTTACAGCATTTTTTCTTTTTGCAAGACCATTCTTCTGCTCTTGGCAAAAGATTTTCTATTGGTGATTGTAACTTAATTTTATTCATCTATTTAGAATAGTTCTAAACAAATATATTAAAGATTTTGAAACCGGGAAAATTATTTAGAATAATTCTTAATTAACGATCTAGAGACACGCTAAAAGTAAACAACATTTTCTCCTCGTTTAAAGCATAGAAGCTATGTTCAAGTGGATTTCCAGATTTGATACGTGTTGTGATAAATCCAAGTCCGGCCCCACCTTTTTGACTTAAAAATTCATTTGACAGAACCGAAATATAGGTTTCTTTCAACTGCTCTTCCGAATAAGAATTAATCAACTCGAGATACTCTTCTAATTTTTTATAGTCACTAGTGCGGATGACATTGGCCATAATGATTCTATACTGCTTTTTATTACTTGCAAAAATCAGATACCCTAATTGTTTGTCAAACTCATCTTCACTACCGTGAATCCTAATATTCTGCAGTCCTTCAATTAGAATTGAAAACACGCGTTTCACAACTTTTTTCTTATCCCCGGCACTCGTTAATATTTCTTCTGAAGCCAACGACAATTTAGAAACTAAATCCTGTGAGAACGAACCAAAATGGGACATTACAACCTTGAAATCTTTACTCATCGCCAATTTGTCGTGTTGGTTTTGAAACACCTCACGAATTTCTAGACTCAATAGACTTGTTTTAGTATCTGACATTTTAATCTTTCCCTAATTTACTTCTTTAATATTATAGATACAGAACCTGTCATATGTTCAGTAACACCATCATTAAAATCAATCACAAAGAAATATGAAGCCACTGGCATTAAGTTACCTCTATACGTCCCGTCCCAACGGTTAGAATCGTATGGTTGAGAAACGCTTGAATTGTGTTCAAAAATCAAATCTCCCCAACGGTTATATACTTTAACTGTGTTATTTGGGTATTTATTGTCTAATTCTAATATTTCCCAGTTATCATTATCCCCATCATTATCAGGAGTAAATGCTGTTGGTACAACAATTTGAGTCTCATCTGTACAATCATCCACAGTCACTGTTTCCACTTCACTTGTTGAACATGCTCCTTGAGTTGTATAACTTACATAATAAGTAGAATTAAAACTTCCCCCTGAAATCGTTCCTGTTGCAGGATCAATTACAGCTGGAGCTAAAGCAGGGACATCGAAATCAAACACACCACCAACATCACCTAAGACGGTTGCTGTTGCCCCATCACATGTAGGCGTCAGAATAAACGATGCATCCTCTTGTGTTAACACCGTCAAAGATACAGTAGACACATCAGGACAAGCACCGTTTGTTGTATAAACAACATTATATGTGGCATTAGATGAAGCATTCGTAACTTCACCAGTCAAAGCATTAATTTGAGCACCATCTGTCGGAGTTACATCAAACGAAAATGTTCCTCCAGCCGTACCGACAATTGTAGCAGTACCACCAAAACAATTAGGAACCACAGTAAAAGTTGCGTCGTCGCCTGATAAAACAGTTACAGATTCAGAAGAACTTGCAGCACAAGCACCACTAGTGGCATAATTTACATCATAAGTAGACCCTGCACTCCCTCCAGTAATCTCCCCAGTTGCAGCATCAATTACAGCAGCATCCGTTGGTGGAACATTAAATGTAAAA
>JBFHHS010000066.1:0-12469 GCA_041596895.1 Crocinitomicaceae bacterium
AAATACATCGACACAAACACAAAATGTGGTGATTACAGATGCAACTGCACCAGTCGCAGATATTCCAACATTATCAGATATAACAGCAGAATGTGAGGTAACGAGTTTAACTGCACCAACAGCTACAGATAACTGTGGTGGAACGGTAACAGTAACGAACGATGCAACACTTCCAATCACAACTCAAGGAACAACGGTGGTTACATGGACGTACGACGATGGTAATGGAAATACTTCTACGCAAACGCAAAATGTTATTCTTACAGATGCAATTGCCCCAACTGCTTCTAATCCAACAGCTTTAAGTTTTGAATGCTTAGCGGATGCTGTTGTTGATATTTCAGTTGTAACAGATGAAGCAGACAATTGCTTAGGACCTATAACTGTGAGTCACGTTAGTGATGTTGTAACTGGTAATGGATGTCAGGATACAATTACTAGAACATATAATGTTGCTGATGAAAGTGGAAATAACATTGATGTTGTTCAAATGATTTATATCGAAGATGTAACGGCCCCAACTGCTTCTAATCCAACAACACTGAATGTTCAATGTGCAGCGGATATCCCAGCGCCAGTTACTGGATGGGTTACTGATGAAGCAGACAATTGTGGAGTTCCAACAGTAACATGGGTAAATGATGTTTCGGACGGATTAACTTGTCCTGAAACAATTACAAGAACATTTGCAGTAACAGATAATTGTGGAAATTCAATTAATGTTATTCAATTAGTCGTGGTTCAGGATATTGATGCTCCAATTTTTGATGTAGCATCTTTGGTAACAGAAACCGCTTTTTGTGATGTAACGTTAACACCACCTACAGCAACAGATAACTGTTCTGGAGTTATAACAGCAACAACAACTCAAGTGTTCCCAATTAATACCCTTGGAACAACAACTGTCACTTGGAATTATGTAGATGATTGTGGAAACACTTCGTCTCAAACGCAAGATGTAGTAATTGAAAGTATTGATGTTTCAACTTATATTGCAAATGATGGTATTTCTATTGTTTCTTCAAATGTAACTGCAGGAGTAACATACCAATGGATCGATTGTTCTGCTGGTAATACTCCTCTGGTAGGAGAAACAAATCACAATTTTACTCCTACGTATAGTAGCGACTTCGCTGTAATTATTACGGAAGATGGTTGTTCAGATACTTCAGCTTGTGTTACGGTAACAGAAGTTGGTTTAACTGATCTATCTGCAGGAACATTGACTTTTTCCCCAAACCCTACAATTGACGGAAATTTCAAAATCAACTATGATGGACAAATTAAATCTATTGAGGTAGTTGATCTTATAGGAAGAAGTGTTCGTTTACCAATTGACCTAAATGAAGGTTTGGTAAATGGCTCTCAATTATCTGCAGGTAAGTATTTAGTGCGTGTTGTGACAATTGAAAATCAAGAAATGATTGGAACAATAATTATTCAGAAATAATAATTGAATTAAAGTTTTAATGCTAAAAAGGGAGTTTCTATTGAGACTCCCTTTTTTAATGGACTTAAATGATTTCGAGAGTAAATTGTGAATTACAATGGAGTTTGCGAAGATTGTAAAATGACTTTGATTTAGTGCAAGAAATCAATCGAGGAAACCTAAGTCTTCAATTTTTTCATAAATTGTTTTTCCAAATAAAGAATATCCTTTCTCGTTGAAATGCGAATCAAGAGGATAATAGTAATGTGATATAGTCGATACGTTTTTCTTAAAATCGATTGAACTATCAAGAAAATGAAATTGTTTTTCTTTTAAGAATTTAGCAAGTTCAGTTTGGCCAAAAAATGGTGTGTGTATTCCTCCTTCAAATTCTTGAATAGAAGGCTGTAATACAACTAGTAATTTTGTTTTCTGTTCACTTGTTAATGTTTTTAATTTTGACAATGCTTCCTTGATATGAAGAATCGCTTTTAACTCTGCTTCTTTAGAGTGTACATTTTTTAATAAACTGGAGCTATAGTCATTTGCATTAATTATTAATCGGATAATATGATTAGTAGCATATAACCATTCCCACGAAGGGGCATCTTTACCAGCTGTGCCATCGTTGTGAAAACGTTCAAAACCTCCTCGCCCTGCAACATCTGTTATATCAGTGGAGTTTATGGTGATAATAAGAATATCAGGGTGGTAATTTATTAGTTTGTCTCTATATAAAACGAATTCATAAATTGGGTCACTACCTCCAATACCCCCATTAATAGTTTCTATATTATTTGATTTCCACCGAGTTTCCATTTGTTTTACCCAGGAATTCTCATAACTTGTTCCTACTCCCTCAGTAAAAGAATCCCCAAGTGCTAATATTCGTAATTTTGAGCCCTTTTCTTGAGAAAGTTCCATTTCCGAGATCCCTAAAGAATTTACATTTCTTTGAAATAAAAACTCCTTTTTTTGATTGGAAATAACTGTATTCGGAGTGTGTGCCCAATACCAAGAGTTTAATTTTTCCTGCTTTGCCATGGAGAAATATTTTCCGTCGGCACGTTCGGGATAAGTTTGCATAATTCCAGTGAATCTGAGAATGACTTCAGCAATAAATAGTACAATGAATGTCGATCGTGAAGTACTTACTATGGCAATTTGTTTCGACTTAAGTCTTTTAATAAATGCGATAAGGATATATAGTATAGTTTCAACAAGAAAGGATAATCCGGTTAAAAGCAGCAAATTTCCAAAAAATAAATAATAGAAATTACTATGATTTACGACAAAAAAAGACCCGTATAAAAGCATTATAGCAATCATTAAACTGGATATAATAGAACGTAAATTTTGTTGCATGAAAGTGTGATTACGATAAATATAATTGAAATTATCGATGACTCTTGTTAGGGAAGGAAAATGAGCGTATAATATTAGAAAAACATAGCCCCAATCAATTTTCTAATGATTGGGGCTATTGGTTGTGACCCCAGCAGGATTCAAACCTGCAACCGTCAGAGCCGAAATCTGATGCGCTATTCAGTTGCGCCATGGGGCCTTTGCATATGGAACAACTAAATATGTTTTGATATGAGTTGCGCCATGGGAGCCTTTTAATTGTTAGACCTCTTCAAAGTTACAATTGCATTCACATTCAACAAGGGTTTTCAATGAATTTTTATAAAGCAATTAGGAATCCCATTTCTAAAAGAAAATAAAACTGGAGTTATCAATACTTAAATTAATTTCGAAGTTCCTCATGAAAGCACAAAAATACATACTGTTCATTTTAATCCAGCTCACCCTAATGAGTATTCTTTATGGTCAAAGAAATGCATGGGGAGAGAAAGAACTAGACCTCTCTTTTTTTATACAAAAGTATGATACGTGCACCACAGTAGAAACCTTGGATCATGTATTTGAAGTCAATAATATTGAACTGGAGGATAAACAATACAGGCAACTGAACTTAATTGCTTATTCGAAATCTGTTTCAAGAAGAGGGGATCATACCAAGGCATTAGAAATATTGTCTTCAGTTAATGAGGAAATTGAAAAGGCATCAAGTTATATCAAAGGCGAATATAACGGTGCACTCGGAGCTATTAGTTATTCTTCTGAAAATCCTGTTCAAGCTGAGGTGTACCTACTCAAAAGTGTTGAGTTTTTAAAAAAAACAGATAAAAAGTCGGATTTACAAGCTAAATACACCAGTTTAGGAATGGTCGCGACGGCATTAGAAGATTATTCAAAAGCCAAAAAATACTATAATCAGGCGTTATCATTACAGGACTATGGTTCTGAAAAAAACAACTTATATCTAGAGTTAAATATGGCTCTGACCGAAAGTCATGTTGGTAATTATAGGGAAGCAAAACAGCATTTTATTGGAGCTCTTAATTTGTTTAAATCTACCCCAGATATTTATGCAGAAATTAGGACATATGGAAATTTAGGGGATATATATGTTCATCAAGATTCATTGCAACTTGCTGAGCAACTGTACTTGGAAGGACTCAAGTTAGCTGAAGAAAATGGATTTGATTTAGGCGGTGTACGTTTCAACTTGAGTTTATCCGATTTGTATCTTAAATTAAACAATACCGACCTAGCGTATAAGCATCGAGTAACTTATGACAGTTTGCGTTCAGCATTAGATTTGAATGAGGTGGTTCGGGAAATGACCGCATTGGAAAAGAAGCATGAAATTCACCTTAAGAACGTTGAACTTGAAGGAGAGCGAGAGCGAAATATGATACTTACTGTTGGTGCCGCAATCTTACTTGTTTTGGTTTTCTTTTTAGCTTATCAATGGAAGGTGTTGAAACATAAGAACAAAGTTCTACTCAAAAAATCCAAAGAGGTGAAAGGGCCTAAAAAGTCGGATAAACCCTTGACCAATGAGCAAGCCACATTGATAGCAAATTTGGAGAAATTAATGAAGGATCAACACTACTTCAAAAATCCAAATGTGAATTTAGAACGAACAGCTAAAAAACTGAATACAAACCGTTCTTACCTTTCTGAAGCTATAAATGAATGCTATGAAATCGGTTTCAGTCGGTGGTTGAATGAACTTAGAATACAAGAGTCTTTGAAGCTCCTTTCCATGGCCGAGAATGATAAATATAGTATAGAAGGGATTGCTAAAATGGTTGGTTTTTCTTCTATTTCCAGCTTCAATTCTAATTTTAAATCAATTACAGGTCTTACACCTTCCTATTTTAGAAAAAACAGGATAAACAACAGTTAATCAGGGGTTTATTTTTGTTTTTTGTGTACCGGATTGATGTATTGATAATACAAAAGCACCTTTCATAAGTTCTTCAGGACTAGTTTTGACAAGAAATTATTTCGGCTGAATCATCTTTAAAAAATGGTTTGGTCTTAATCAAAACTTTTAAAATGAAATATGTTTTTTATTTATTGATGCTAGTTTTTAGCATAACGAGTTTCGCGCAAGGCTGCTTTGAAGTTGTAGGTTATTATCCAAATTGGCAATGGTACGATCGCGATAAATTAGTAAATCCACAGTCTATTGATTATTCTAAATACACAATAATCAATTATGCTTTTTTGAATCCTCAACCGGATGGTTCGATTACACTATTCGATTCATGGGCAGATGAAAATTTATTACTTGGTCAAATTGATTGGGCAAGCGGTGGTTATGTTCCAAATACATCGTTAATTGAGAATGCTCATGCGCATAATGTTAAAGTGTTACCATCGATTGGTGGTTGGACCTTGTCCGATAATTTCCCTGGAATTGCTGCTGATGCTACAAAAAGAGCGACATTTGCGCAGGCGTGTGTCGATTTAATTCAAACGTATCAATTTGATGGAATTGATTTGGATTGGGAATATCCAGGATTCGTCGATCACGGTGGTACTCCACAAGACATACAAAATTTTACATTATTACTTCAGGATGTAAGAACAGCGATTGACGCTTATGGTGTTTCTGTTGGTAAAACAATGCTTTTGACTGCTGCAGTTGGCGCTGGTGCCGATAAAATGGACGATGTAGACTGGAATGCTGTTGAGCCATTGTTGGATATTATTAACGTAATGAGTTACGACTTCTTTGGAACGTGGGATGCAGAAACAAATCACAATGCGCCTCTTTTTGCTCCATCACAAGGCGATCCAAGTTTTAATGTAGCTACAACGATTGATCGTCTGTTGAATCAATATGGCGTGAGTCCAAATAAAATAACTGCTGGTGTCCCGTTTTATGGTAGGTCCTTAAAAACTACTGGTGCTCCTGGTCTACATGTTCCAACTACTGGTACTGCAGACATTCAAACCTTTGGATTAGATGATGGTACGCCCTTGTATTACAACATATTACAAAACGCATCTTTGTTTACCGATAACTGGGACGCAACTGCTAAAGTGCCATATCTAACAGGAAATAACGGACTAAATACCTTTGTTTCTTATGACAATGAGCAATCAATTGAATTAAAGGCACAGCATATTGTAGAGCAAAACCTAAGAGGTGCAATTATTTGGGAAATTACTGGAGATTATATCGAAACTTCACCTGGTTCCGGAATTATTTTAGGAACACCATTAGTAGATAAATTAAATGATGTTTTCTGCAATTATACACCTCAAGATCCAAGTGCGGGAATAAACGATTCGGACGTACAACCTTTTGAAGTTTACCCGAATCCCGCCAATAATGAATTGAATATTAAGTTTAATCGTGTTTCTAAAGGTGAGTTGTCAATCATTGATCTATCGGGTCAATTATTGAAATCAGTTCCCGTGAACCATTTGGAGATGGAAATAGACCTTCATTTTCTCTCTAAAGGAAGCTACTTGTTTGTGTTTACTTCAAATGAAGGGGTACCAAATCGAAAAATGGTTCAAAAGCTTTAATAGTTAAATCAAAGTGTCCTAAGGGTCGGTCGAGTTTTTGGCCGACCCTTTGTTTTGTGTCTAAATAAAGGGTAACATTGAATGAAATAGTTTGTCGTTACAACTAAATCAAATAATTTAGAGGTTTTACCGTTAAAGGCATAGAAATATACTATAATGCGACTACTTATATTTATTCTTTTTTGTTCGTCAAGTGCGATTTCCCAAATTGGTATGGGCGAATGGCGATTACACATTCCTGCTGATAAAGCCGTAGATGTTGTGGCTAAATCCGATAGGGTATTTACGGCATATGAAAATGGAGTAACCGAATATGGTTATTCATCGAATGAGTTGAGTATTTGGAATGCTGTTAACGGTTTGTCCGATATCACCGTGACCTGTCTAGGGAACAGTACTTCAAATAATGCCGTGTTTGTTGGCTACGAAAATGGAAACTTGGATAAAATCAAGAACAACACTGTGACTAATATTCCAGCCATAAAATTAGCGCAAGTTCAAGGTTCAAAACGAATCAATAAAATTGTAGAATATGATAATCATATGTTTATCGCAACAGGTTTTGCAATTGTTAAAATTGACCCCGTAAAGAATGAAGTGCGCGATACGTATTATCCGACCAATGGAAATCAATCAATTTTAGATATCGCATTTAGAAATGATACAGTCTTTGCTCTTACAGAGGATAAGTTATATACAGGGCTCATTAATAACATAGCGTTAGCTGATCCGTCGCAGTGGAATTTAGATGCTCGTGTTTCGGCTTTACCAACAGATGATTATTATGCGGAAATTGAAGCGGTAAATAATCGTGTTTTTATCTTAGCCAAAGGAGATGGATACGGTGGCGATACTGTTTTTACTTTAACTTCTGCTGCTCTAGTAAATGAAATTGGCGAAGCGTTTGATCCAGAGATTTACGGGATTAACATGATTCAAAATAAACTTGCTGTTAATTATTTTCCGGGAACTACGATTTACGATGAAAACCTTAATATGGATGCGTTTTTTGGTTCCTATGCCTTTGGTGCACAGGTAAAAGCGAATGTAATTACTTACGGTAATTCGCAGTATTGGATTGCAGATAATGATCACGGTTTGGTAAGCTATGCCAGCGCAGGGAGTAACAATAAAATCATGTTTCCAGGTCCACCAAAAAATGATTTCTTTAGCATGGATTGGGAAGATGGGAAACTCATAGTAAATGGAGGTGCGCTTAAGGCACTTAGTGCTACTATTAATCGTGCCGGGCTATATGTTTTCGAAGAAGAAGCTTGGACGCTTAAAGATCAAAACAACATGACGCTTTGGAATGATGGTAACATCTGGGACTTCATAACGGCGTCTATAAATCCAACAGATACGGATCAATTTGCCACAGGAACATATTCGTTTACTCCGCTTTCGATTGGAAATATTGACGGCCAAATTACAGATACGTTTGTAACGTCCAATTCATTGTTAGAAGAAACAAGTCTGGGAAATGGAATGACATTGATTTCTGATGTTGTTTATGATGAAAGTGGAAATTTGTGGATTTTAAATGGTTACGCAAATGCTCCACTGAAAGTGTTGACAAAGGATAATTTGTGGTACGAATTCGACTTGGGTACTGCTGCAAAGTCCAAGTTTACAGACAATATGGAAATTGACTATAACGGTAATAAATGGCTTTCTATTCGTGGATCTGGCCTTTATGGTTACAATGATAATGGAACGATATCAGATCCGAGCGACGATCAATATGTACTGCTAAATAGCGGTGAGAATACTGGGGCATTGCCTTCGAATCAAATCAATGCGATTGCCGTGGATTTTGACAATGAGATTTGGATTGGAACGGATAATGGTTTCGCGGTCTTATATAATTCGGAAGGGTCTTTTGACGCTGGTTATGGAGAATACAATGCGCAACGAATTAAGTTGGAGTATGAGGGAAATGTTGAGTATGTTTTGGGTGACACAGATATCAATGACATCGTTGTTGATGGTGCAAATCGGAAGTGGTTTGCAACCTCTAATAGTGGAATCATTTTGCTTTCTGCAGATGGTTTAGAAATTATTGAACAACATACTGAAGAGAATTCCCCTTTGATTTCTGACAATGTATTAGACCTTGAAATTGACCATAATACGGGTGAAATGTTTATTATCACAGATATTGGAATGATGTCGTATCGTACCGATGCTACTTATGAAGATACGGAGTATAGTAATGTAACTGTTTTTCCGAATCCGGCGCGACCAGAATACGGTGGCCCGATAACAATTCAAGGTATTCGATATAATTCAGATGTGAAAATCACGGACATTTCAGGTAACCTCGTTTATGCAACAACATCAAATGGAGGAACTGCAACTTGGGATGGAAAAACATTGACTGGTGAGCGCGTTTCTACTGGTGTCTATTTAATTTGGACTGCCGCAAATGAAGGAAAAGGTAGAAAAGTGGGTAAGGTATTAGTTGTTAACTAGATTCATGAAGTTTACTGACCAAGGGGTTTTTCTACATCGCATTTCATATTCAGATTCAAGTTTAATTACAACGTTTTATACGCGTGAAAAAGGATTGCGAAAATTTCTCTTTCGAGGTGGAAAGAAAAAGGCTCATAGTATTTTCCCAATGGCATTTTCAGAATTGTCTTATTATGGAAGACCTGAGGCTGAATTGTTAAACTTAACAAATGTCGAAAATTCCTTTTCACATACTTTTCAATTTGACCCGATTAAATCAGCAATTGCTTTTTTTATGGCTGAAACTGTGCGAAAGTGTGTTCATGAAGGGGACGCTGATGAAGAAATTTTTGATTTTCTGATGGGGTATGTTGAAGAATTAGAATCAACGAGTGATTTAAAATTATTCCCAGTTTCCTTTTTAATTGGCTTTAGCGAAATCTTAGGCTTTAAACCATTGAATGAAAATAAGAGCTTTGAAATTTTCAACTTAGATGAAGGAACATTTCAGCTTGTCGGTAATAATGCAGAACGCACAAGAAGAGGTCCAGGAGTGGCTATAATTGCCTCATTATTGTTAGGTGACAAATTACCCGAAAAAACAAACAAGACTGCAAGAGAAGAAGCTTTAGAGGTGATGTTGGATTATTTCATGATTCACATGCCACGATTTACAGCTCTTGACTCATATGAAATAGTAAAAGAAGTATTACACGCATAAAAAAAGCCGAATCTAGTGATCCGGCTTTCTTTTTTAAATATAAAATCTTATTTCCTTGGTTCTTTTATGAATACCTCTGTGATATTTAAGCTTTCCATAGAGTTTGCTTTAAAGTTTCTCACACGAGCGTTAATCATAACAATATGATCATCTGTAAGTACTGGCATCAAAGCAGCTTCATCTACAACGATTTGATCGCACTTAACTAGAAGTTCTGTTCTTTTCTCAGGATTTGCTTCAGAGATAGCACTTTCAAAAAGCTTATCAAACTCCTCACTTTGAAACTTGAACAAGTTTACTTTACTTTCTTGTGTAATGTTACCTCCATAAAACAGGGCTAAAAAGTTTTCTGGATCTGGATAATCCGCAATCCAACCAGCGCGCCATATTTTAGCTTCACCACTTGCGATAGCATCCTGACGTTCATCCATCGTACAAAGCTTAATGTTTAAATCAACATTCAAATTTGTTTTTAATTGGTCGGCAATCGCCTGACATAATTTATGCGCTGCTGAACCTTCTGTGGCATTCACGTAAAAATCAAGTGCAGGAAATCCTTTTCCATTTGCATAACCAGCTTTTGACATCAACGCTTGTGCTTTAGCTACATTATACACATGTCCTTTGACGTTCTCATTTGGGTAGTTATTCATCGAAGGAACAAAACCATTTGTTGCTGGCCATCCTTCGCCCTCAAGTTTTGTGTCAATAATTTCCTCGCGATTAACCGCTAAGTTAAAAGCTCTACGAACGTCTACATTACTAAACTCAGGACTTTCACAGGCCATGGCAATGTAAGCCATACTTAGTGACTTTTCAGATTCAACTTTATGCTTAACATTCTTTCCTTCTTGAGCTTCTTGAAGCGTTCCTAAAATGTGTTCAATTTCTTCAACTGGAATTTCTAATACTAAATCAATAGTAGATTCTCTAAAAGCAAGTAATTCACTTCGTTTGTCTTTAGTATAAGTCATAATTATCTTAGACATGAAAGGAAGTTGATTTCCAAACTCATCTTTTTTCCAGTAATTGTTGTTTCGTTTTAATGTGATTTTGTCATCCGTCATTGATTCGAGCGCAAAAGGTCCTGAACCTACAGGATGTTTGTATAAATCCTTACCGTACTTATCATACGCCTCTTTTGGAAATATACCTAAACTTGCATGTGTTATAATGTTTTCGAATCCAGAAAATGCAGCACTCAATTTAACTTGAAGCGTGTAATCATCAACAACAGTAATCCCTGAAACTCCTTTCGCATCGAATGTTGTTTTTGTTGCTTTATTGAATTCTCTCGCCCCTTGAATACGATTGACTAAAAGATAATTCACATGATTGATATCCAAGCCTGAACACGCTAAATCCAATGAGAATTTTGCATCATGAGCATTTACCTCATGAGCGTCATTTCCAAAGCAATCATCATTATGAAAGAATACACCTTTTCTTATCTTAAATGTATAAACGGTTGCATCATCACTAACACTAAAGCTTTCTGCAAGGGCAGGGGTAACTTTCATAGTGGTTGGGTCCAATCGAAGTAATGGCTCAAATATTTGAGAAACGATTCGAGAAGAATAATGATCTGAAGAAGAGGTTGGAATAAGTGAGTTTATTTTCTCTGAAGACATGAATTTAAATTCACCTCCATATTTTTTCCCCCCTATGGCAACTAAGTTTTCTACATCTGTTTCTGTTTCTGTACACGACGTCATAAAGAACCCTGACAGAGCGATGGAAATGAGTAGTAAATATTTCATAATTAGTTCAGGTTTAGTTTAGCACGTAAAGATAAGAAAATTCAAAAATATATTAACGGATTAATAACCGACTTTAGATCTAGTTCTTTTGAGTACTTCTTGAGCAACGATTCTTGCCTTTTTTGCACCGATTTGTAATGCATCTTCAATTTCTTCTGGATGACTCATTAAATGGTTATATTTTTCTCTTTGAACCTTAAATTTATCAAGGATTAATTCGAATAATGCTTGTTTAGCATGTCCATAACCATAGCCTCCTTCGATATAGTTTTTACGCATGATTTCGATTTGTTCCGAATTGGCGAGTAAACTATAAAGTGCAAAACAGTTACACGTATCCGGGTCTTTCGATTCTTCCAATTCTTTTGAATCGGTTTTTATTCCCATGATTTGCTTTCGTAATTTCTTTTCAGGAAGAAAAATATCGATGAAATTGTTTCGTGACTTACTCATTTTAAATCCATCTGTACCAGGAATTAACTTTGTTTCTTCTTGTACATTATCTTGAGGGAGTATGAACGTTTCTCCCATCTTATTATTGAAACGAGCAGCAACATCACGGGTCATTTCTAGGTGTTGTAATTGATCTTTTCCAACTGGAACAACCTCAGCATCGTAAATCAAAATGTCTGCCGCCATTAACATTGGATAGGTAAACAATCCTGCATTCACATCCTCTAACCGGTCTGCTTTGTCTTTAAAACTATGTGCTAGAGCAAGTCTAGAATACGGATAAAAGCAAGATAAATACCAAGACAATTCTGTCACTTCTGGAATATCACTTTGTCTGTAAAACACCGTTTTTTCCGGATTAATTCCAAAAGAAAGCCACGTTGCAGCAGTTGAAAGTGTGTTGGTTCTCAATAAATTTCCGTCTTTAATTTGAGTTAAAGAGTGTAAATTTGCAATGAATAAAAAGGATTCATTTTCTGGGTTGTTTGCCATTTCAATTGCTGGAACAATTGCGCCCAAAATGTTTCCTAAGTGTGGAGTCCCTGAGGGGGTAACACCTGTTAAAACAATTTTTTGTGACATCTTAAGATATTCCGTATTATAAAAAGAATTAATAAAGTTTATTCAAGATAAAATTTTAGCATATTAAGATTGTTTTAATAAGATTATTTATGAAAAAAGTGGAGCGGGAAACGAGGCTCGAACTCGCGACCCCAACCTTGGCAAGGTTGTGCTCTACCACTGAGCTATTCCCGC
>JBFHHS010000067.1:0-12453 GCA_041596895.1 Crocinitomicaceae bacterium
ATGGAACGCATGAATTAGAAGCGATTCCACCCCACTCTATCCTGGTATTTAACATGGAAGTTACTGAGGTAAATTAACTGAATTGAGGATTATTTAAAAATAATCCAAAACAAAAGGTCACAATCGTTGCCAAAACAAGTTCAAGTTTTTATTTTTGGGAACGATTAAAGAAAACGATTCTAAAAAAACACAATAAGCATGAGTGTATTAGTAAATAAAGATTCAAAAGTTATAGTTCAAGGATTCACAGGAAGTGAAGGAACTTTCCACGCTGGTCAAATGATTGAGTATGGAACCAATGTAGTTGGAGGTGTTACTCCAGGTAAAGGTGGACAAACGCATTTAGATCGCCCAGTATTTAACACTGTTGCTGATGCAGTAACTGAAAAAGGAGCTGATACCTCTATTATTTTCGTTCCACCAGCATTTGCTGCTGATGCAATTATGGAAGCTGCGAATGCAGGTATTAAAGTAATCGTTTGTATTACAGAAGGTATTCCAGTTAAGGATATGGTGAGTGCGAAGGAATACATTTCTCAGTATGACTGTACGTTAATCGGGCCTAACTGTCCTGGTATTATAACTGCTGGAGAAGCGAAAGTTGGTATTATGCCAGGTTTCGTATTTAAAGAAGGAAAGATTGGTATTGTTTCTAAATCAGGAACTTTAACATATGAAGCAGCGGATCAAGTTGCTAAAGCAGGATTAGGTATTACAACAGCTATCGGAATCGGTGGAGATCCAATTATTGGAACAACTACGAAAGAAGCAGTTGAATTGTTAATGAATGATCCTGAGACTGAAGGAATCGTGATGATTGGTGAGATTGGTGGTAACCTTGAGGCTGATGCTGCAAGATGGGTAAAAAACAACTCTAAAAAACCAGTTGTTGGATTTATCGCCGGTGAAACAGCACCAAAAGGACGTACAATGGGGCACGCTGGTGCAATCGTTGGTGGTCATGATGATACAGCAGAAGCGAAAAAACAAATCATGAGAGATTGTGGAATCCACGTTGTAGATTCTCCAGCTGAGATTGGAAAGAAAATGGCAGAAGTTTTAGGTGTTACCGCTTAATTCAACTCAAATTATATTTAAAGTCCTTGCTTGCAAGGACTTTTTTTTGCTCTATACTTTTCCCGATGGCAATAACTATTACTTTTGAAGTATGACAATTGAACTTGTTCGAGAGAAAATTATGGAAGCAAAAAAGGGCCGTGATTTTGGCTACTTTCAATCTTACTTTAAGACGCATCCAGATGGAATTAAATTTCTAGTAAAAGTGATCGCAAATGAAGAGCTGTATCCGCTAAAAGAATACAGTTCTTGGATTGTTGTTCATTTATGTAAATCTCAACCCGAACAAATTACCCCATTCTACAGAAACTTTGTTGACATATTGTTTAAATCCAACGACCAAACAGTATTGCGAAATGTGGCAAACATCATTTCTCACCTTAAAGTTCAAAGTTATAAGGAAAGTCAATTAGTTGACTTATTACTCGGTTTTATCCAAGAGCATTCCCACAAAGTTGCTTTGCACGTTTATTCCATGCAGATACTCGCTCAAATTGTCCTAAAATATCCTGAATTGAAACATGAAATCATCGAAGTAATCGAATTAAACGATAAAGACAAGACACCTGCATATAATGCCGGCAAACGAAACTTCCTTAAGAAGACAAAAAAAATCAAAATTGAAGGATATTAACTCTTCCTTTTCAGAAAACGTCTCTTAATTAATACACAATTTCGAACGAAAAAGTGTGTAAAACATACGATTCTATAATTTATTTAAAAATATCTCACTTTTTTTCAACTCCCTGAATCTCTTTTAAACAGTAGAAAAACCACCAAAACACCTCCTTCAACCCTAAAAACTTTTAGTACTATGTATTGCATAGTTCATTTTTTTACACATATCTTTGTATAGACCAATTGATCAAATCGCGACAACGTGAAAAAAAATAATTGACAAAACGATAAATATGAAATTAGAAAATACCAAAGCGCAGATGCGAAAAGGAATTTTAGAATTCTGTATTCTTTCCATTCTAGATGAAGGCGAGGCTTATCCTTCCGAGATCATCGAAGCATTGAAAGATGCCAAGTTAATTGTAGTCGAGGGAACCTTATATCCCTTACTTACACGATTAAAAAATGCAGAACTACTATCCTATCGATGGGAAGAATCACCATCCGGCCCACCAAGAAAATACTACTCACTTACTAAAATGGGGGAAACATTTTTAACAGAATTATCCGGAACCTGGAAAGAACTTAATACAGCCGTTAACCAAATCACCAAAAACAGCACAAAATGAAAAAGACAGTATCAGTAAACATTAAAGGAATCAATTTCCTTATTGAAGAAGACGCTTACGAGCTGTTGCAAGATTATCTTGAACGCTTGACTCAAACATTAAAAAATGTAGAAGGAAGTAAAGAAATTGTTGAAGACGTAGAGCTACGTATTGCGGAGTTATGTTCTTCAAAATTGAACGATTCAAAAACTGTAATTGAATTTTCTGACATCGAAACTATCATTGCTACCTTAGGAAACCCAGAGGATTATGTAGAGGAAGATGACGAAGATTCTTCACGTGCTACAAATGAATCTGATAGAAAATCAAACGAAAAGAGATTGTTCAGAGATACAGACAATGCTACAATTGCCGGTGTTTGTATGGGAATTGCTAACTTCTTCAATATCGATGTTGTCATTGTTCGAGCAATTTTTGTGGTTATCTTCTTATTCGCCGGATTTGGCTTACCCTTGTACATTATTCTATGGATTATTGTTCCTAAAGCCCAAAGTACAATTGATAGGTTGCGCATGAAAGGTCGACCTATAACAGTAGAAAGTGTTCGAGAAGAAGTTGAAATTGCTGCTGAAAAACTAAAGGAAGGTGGGAAAAACGTTGCTCAACGCATCCGCAAAGATGATAGCTACCAACGTTCCATGTCAAAGGGAGTAAGAGTTTTGCGTACAATTTTAGGCATCGGGTTCATCCTTGCTGGCGTTTCAGTATTGATTCCATTTTTAATTTTTCTAGTTGGTGGTGCACAAATAATTCCAGTGCAAAGCGATTACGGATTCTTGTCCTTGGCAGAATTAGGTGAAATTGTGCTAAATAATGGTGTAGATTATAATTTAGCTTGGTGGGGAGCAATGATCGTAGGATTTAGCATCGTTCTATTCTTCTTACAAATTGGGATTATCCTCTTATTCAACTTAAAGAGTAAATGGAGTAAATTATCACTCTTATTTTTATTCTTGACAACAATTACAGGTGGCGTTATGTGTGCTGTGGTTGGAATTAGAACAGGTCGCGATTTAAGTATTGGCGCTGAGATTGAAAATAAACTTGGCAGTATTGCGACTCAGGAATTGACAATCATTCCGGAATTAGAGTCGATACAAGCTGATGGAGATTATGACGTTAAGAGTAATGGAGGCTGGGGATTGATGGGGATTGATGATGAAAACATCACCTTACACGGTATTCACTTCAGATATGTCAGGTCTTCAGATTCTCTTTTCCACGTTAAAAAGAACATCAAGGCGCGCAGCCATTCTCACTCTCAAGGTTTATTGAAATGTGAGCACATTCAACACACCATACAAATTTCTGGAGATAGCTTAATCGTGGATGCTGAATACAGCTTTCCTAAAACGGATAAGTTGAGAGATCAGGAAATCTACATCACTGTAGAAATACCAGAAGGAGGTTTAGTTCACATTGATGATCGTGTTATTCGCTTAGAGGACACAGATTATGAAGAGGAAGAAAAGAAGTATTATATAGAGAAAGGAATGCTTCGAGGTAACGGTACATATCGCAGAAATAGAAATTATCGTCACTAATATTATTGAAGTTTTTTCATAATTAAGTGCAGTTTTAGATTGCTTCAATAAACAAAGCCGACCTTCAACGAGGTCGGCTTTTTTACATCAATTTATTTTTAATAACATAGAGTGTGTATATTTGAGACAGATGTTGAAATTGCTATTCATATTTATTTTGACAGCCCCATTGCTTACATTGGGACAAAGTCCCTATTTCGATAGTTTACAATTAAAAATTGCTTCTATCCCTCCTTCTGAAAAGATTAAGACAATTATTGATATTCCTTTTGAAAAAATGAATACCAATATTGCTCAAAGCATCAAATTCTATGAAACGGCACTCGTTCTTGCTGATTCTTTAAAGAATAAAAAATTTCAAGCGGAATTACACGAAAAGTTTGGTTTAGTCCACTATTATCAAGGCAACTACGAAAAATCTGTCAATGCCAACCTGAAATCAATAGAACTATATGAAGAGCTGAATTTAAAAGGCAGAGCGGGAAATGTTTATGCTACACTAGGTCATCAAATGAAAGGACGTGACCTCCCAAAAGCGATGGAATACATGCGAAACGGGATCAGTCTTCAACGAGCAGCACGAGATACGTTTCGATTGGCCGGATCTTACAACAATTTCGGTTGGCTACATCAAATGAATAAAAACTTGGACAGCGCACTCTTTTATTATAACAAAGGACTGAAAATCACCACAAATTTGGACGACAGCTTAGGTATGCCATACAGTTTAAATAGTGTTGCTGGTGTTTACCTTGAAAGAAAGCAATTTGACTTAGCGAAATCCATTTACGATCGGGCATTTGAAATCAGAAAAATACGCAATGATAAAAATGGGATGGCAGAGAATTATCAGTTCTATGGCGACCTCTATTTTGCACAAAAAAACTATCCAAAATCTGCCGAAAATTATAAAAAGTCGCTCGACATTGGAATCGACATTAAATACACCAATATCTGTTTTCAAAATTCAGCTCAATTGGCTCTTTGTTATGAGAAGATGAATCAATTGGATTCTGCCCTTTTCTATCAAAAGGAATCATATCGTTACAAAGATCAAATGATAAACGAAGCAACGAATAATACGATTGCTGCTTTAGAAATTCAATTTGATACAGAGAAAAACGAAAAAGAAATTGCGCTTCAAAAAATGAAAATTTCTGAGCAAGATCAGAAAGCACGACAATTGAATTATCTACTTTTTGGACTAGGAGCCTTGCTTCTATTCGCTTTATTCATAGGCAACTTATTGTTTAAACAACAACGTTTGAAGCAAGAAAAATTAAAAGAAGAGAATCGATTGAAAGATGAAATAGCCAAAGAGCAACTGAAAAATAAACTACACGAAGAACGCCTAAGAATTTCGCGTGATTTACACGATAATATTGGATCACAATTGACCTTCATAACTTCATCAATGGATAATTTAAAATTCATCACGAAGGAAGAGAAAGTAAATGCAAAGTTGGATGGTTTAACCGATTTCACACGAGAGACAATCACGCAATTAAGAGATACGATCTGGGCTATGAATAAGGGCCAAATTACATTAGATGATTTTCATGGTAGGTTATTCAACTTTATCCTTGGTGCCCGGAATTCTACCTTAAATACCACCATTAATTTTGAAGAAAAAATTGAATCAAAAAACCTAGCATTTACTGCAGAGCAGGGAATTAACTTATTCAGAATAGTTCAAGAATCAATCAATAACGCGATAAAATATGCCATGTCTTCGAACATTGAAATCAAAATGATTGAACAAGATGATCACATTTTTATTCGTGTAAAAGATGATGGAATCGGTTTTGAAAAGACCGAGATTCAATACGGAAATGGAATTAAGAACATGTCATTTAGAGCACAGGAAATAGACGCTACTTTCGAAATGAATTCATCCAAAAATGAAGGGACTCAAATTAAGGTTAGTATTCAAAAGAATAAGCTAATTGCCGTATAGTGAATTAAAGGAAGAGACCTTAAATTTGTAAAAAAGAAATTATGATTCGTATTGCTTTTGCTGAAGACAATCCATTTATCGAAAAATCACTGATTGAGAAATTGTCTTTTTTTGATGATTTAAAGTTGAAATATTCGGCTTCCAATGGCGCAGAAATTGTCGGAAAGGTCACTTCAGACTCTAACATTGACCTTATTCTGATGGACATACAAATGCCAGAGATGAATGGCATTGAAGCCACGCGTTTAATCAAGAATAAACATCCTCAAATAAAAATTGTCATGCTTACGGTCTTCGATGATGATGAAAATATATTTAATTCGATACAAGCTGGTGCTGATGGCTATTTACTGAAAGACACCGACCCAAAAACCTTGTTCGATAGCATCCAAGAAGTTATGGCAGGTGGTGCCACTATGACACCATCCATTGCATTGAAGGCATTGAATCTTCTCCGTAATCCAATCAAGATCTCAACACCACAAGAAGAAAGCATTGCTTTAACAAAACGTGAAACTGAAATTTTAGTCCAGATTTCCAAAGGATTGAATTATATCGAAATTGCAGAAAATTTAAATATTAGTCCCGCAACTGTGCGAAAGCATATCGAGAATATCTATAAAAAACTACAAGTGCATAATAAGGTTGAAGCAGTTCAAAAAGGGATAAAAAACAACCTTATTTGAGCATTTAATTGCTAATTTTACTGGAAACCCTCCAAAAATGGCTGTAGAACGTAAATGTCTTCAATGCGGAACATGGAATAAGGACAATGATTTTTGTATTCAGTGTAGTGCTCCTGTCTCTCCCATTATCATTGAGGAAAAGCGTGAAGAAAAGCGCGAAGAAATTCGTAGAAATAAAATCCCAAGTAAAGTAGATATCTTCATCGAAAACTGGAAAAATTCGCGATTTTGGATTTTAAGGGCATTGTACAAGATTCTCTATACTATCGCCGTAATCTTTTTCTCTATTGCTGGTTTTTTCGCCTGGTTATCCGCTTCACCTAATGGCTAAATACAAACCACACTTTTGGTTTATTGGATTGATGTCCTTTTATTTTTTTGTCCGATATATTCGCGTCAACGTGGAAGGAATGCCTGATTTTATCCGATTTTATCTAACCGATTTAATTTTTGTCCCGACGATGTGTTGTTTTGCACTTATTTTTGTACGCATTCTAAAGCGAGACACCACAATCACTATCTCTCCTGCCCTTGTATTAATGCAAACACTTTTTGTTTCTATCTATTTTGAATGGTATCTTCCCTCTTATAAAGGTCGGATTGGTTGGTACACCAGCGACCCTTGGGATATTGTTATGTATTTTTGTGGCGCATTCCTCTTTTTAGTTATTCAACGTTACTCAATCTCACCACGCTTATGAAACTTCTTTTAATTGTTTTCATCGGACTTTTGTTCAACAATTCAATAACACCATCTGTAAAAAACTTTCATCAAGTCGACCAGGATCTCTTTCGTTCAGCACAACCCAATCGAAAGGAAATGAAAGAACTGGAAGCATTCGGAATAAAAACCATTCTGAATGTACGCAACTTTATAAAGGACGATAGTGAAATTAAAGGAACCAGCCTAGTCGAAAAACGAATTTCAATGAGAGCAAAAACGGTAAGTTACAACAACTTAAAAGAAGCGTTGATAGCGATAAAACATGCTGAAAAACCTGTATTGGTCCATTGTCTTCACGGATCAGATCGCACGGGAGCAACCATTGCCGCATATCGAATAATTTTTAATCATTGGTCTAGAGAACAAGCCATTGAAGAATTTCTACTTCCCGAAAATGGATACAACGCACACTGGTTCCCGAACATTCTAAATTTACTTCAAACGATTGACTTCGAACAACTCAGAAAGGACGTTGAAGTCGGTTAATAGATAACTTGTGTAACCAAAGTTCCTTTCAATCTAAATAAAATGACCTATTTTTAAAGTATGAAAACACTGATTAAAATAAGTAGCATCTTCATATTAGCTGTAGCGTTAACATCATGCTCTTCTAATTCAGAAAAAAGTGCAGAATTGGTCCCAGATTCAGTTCAAATTGAAATTTCTTCCGATGTCATTATTGATTCAGCCCAAAGTTATGCGCAATCCACGCAAATGCAATTGAGTCAAAATTTAATGGCCGCAATGGTTGAAGGAGGACCAGTTAACGCAATTTCATTTTGTAATGAACGAGCGATTCCACTTACGGATAGTATGAGTACGAATTTTGGTGTGACTATCCGCAGAGTTTCAGATCGACCAAGAAATGCCTCGAATCAGGCAAATAAGGATGAAATGGCTTTTATCGAAATAATGAAAACGGCCATGATTAATGGAGAGCAACCAAAACCAGACTTTCATCGCAATGAAAACTCAAATACGGCTTACCTTCCTATTCTAACAAATGGATTATGTTTAAAATGTCATGGTGTTGAAAACCAAGAAATTGATACTCCTACATTAACGAAATTAAATGAACTTTATCCACAGGATCAAGCGCGTGGTTATGGAAATAATGAATTGCGTGGAATTTGGGTAATTAACATGCCTAACAAGTAAATTCGGAACGGATAAGACAGGAATAATTTGTGTATATTAGATTCAGATATGCACAATTACCATGAGGACTGATCATCAATCAACTATTTTCGAGATTATCAAACGGAAAATCAATGGAATCGATTCGATTGGAAATGTTGTGGGTGATGTATTGTCCATAAGTCAAGATGCCGTATATCGCAGAACACGAGGAGAAACATTATTGACTATTTTCGAAATAGAAAAACTCTGTACCCATTTTCAAATTTCACTCGATTCCCTTTTTGAATTAAATAAAAACAAAGTACTTTTTGACTATCAACCATTAGCAGGATATGATTTTAGCATGGAAGATTATCTAGAAGGAATTCGAGACAGTTTACGAGCATTGAAGAAGGAAAAGAATCCGGAGTTAATTATCTCGGTAAATAACACGCCATTAATTCAATTGATGAATTTTCCGCATTTGGTGCGATTCAAGCTGTTCTTTTGGGCGAAAACGCATTTGCAAATTCCAGAATTACAGAACGAATTATTTAAATACGAGAAGACCTCCGAACGAAATTATGCATCCGGAACTGAAATACTGCGACTGTACAACGCCATCCCCTCAAAAGAACTATACGACCCTGAATTGCTCCGAGGGTTTACACGCGAAATTTTCTATTATTTCGATGCGCATCATTTTGAGGAACCTTCTTATGCATTGAGGTTGTTGGATGAATTAGACAATTTTCTAGACCACTTGAAAGAACAAGCAACGCACGGAAAGAAGTTTGTATACGGCACACAGGTGCCAGCAAATGGAAATACATTTGAAATGTATCATAATGAAACGTTGAATTCGATCACGAGCATACATTATCAAACAGCTGATTATTCAGGACTGTACATTGCGCACAACTTCATGAATTTTATTCATACAACCGATGTTGATTACATTGAGGACAGTAGAAAAGTATTGAATAAGCAATTAGCCAATTCGAGTATCATCAGTATTGTCAATGAGAAAGAACGAAATAACTATTTCTTTCAAATCAAAAAAATGATCGAATCTTACCGGAAGCGCATCCAATTAGCTCTGGAAGAAAATGAATAAGATCTATGGTATAATTTATGCAATTGAACTACTATGAAAAATTCAATAAAATATTCAAGCGTGTTAATCCTTGCC
Source organism: Crocinitomicaceae bacterium (assembly GCA_041596895.1). Lineage (GTDB taxonomy): Bacteria > Bacteroidota > Bacteroidia > Flavobacteriales_D > Crocinitomicaceae > UBA4466. The sequence continues at coordinate 9,547 of JBFHHS010000067.1, forward strand.
TTTGTAAGTTTTGGATTTGCCTGCCCAAAAAATAAATTAAAGAAAGCAATTGTTGGTTCATGGAGCAATTCAGGATATGTTGAGAACAGCATAGTGGCTGATAAATCCGACTCGCTTGCAAAAGATTCACCAGGAATTCAATTCAATAAAGATGGTACTTTGATTAAACGACAAAATGCTGGATGGTGTGGAACACCTCCGATCACCTATTCTAATCAAGAAGGAAACTGGACCGTTTTGAACGATTCTACCATTCGTATTTCATATTCATATTGGAGAGGACCAGTTGAAGAAGATCTTTGGATTCAATCCGTTAATGACACAAAACTCCAATATCAAATTATCGCAAGTCGCAATATTGAAGAGAAAAAAGATTAATTCATTTCTTGGCACGTTACTTGAAATAACGCGAGCAGTTGACAACAATAATTCAGATATGAAAAGGAATTATAAACCAATTGCAACTTAAACCAAAAACAACCATGAAGACCTCCTAACCCGGGGTCTTTTTTTTATCCCCCTATTTTCCAGTTGCGACTTTCGCAAGTCGTGAAAAGCAAGTCGCGATATTCAGTTATCAAAACGGAAGCAGTCACCATAACTTTGACCTATCAAAACAAACGTTATGAGACAGTTAAAAACAATTCTTTACATTTTACTTTTTGCAAGCAATTCTTTTGCTCAAGATAATCCTTGGGTCCCACAAACGAAGTCAACCGACCTCTGGTATGCTCAAGATTCCATTTCAAGAAGCAATCAACCCCTACGTTTGAATTCAATTTCCCAAAAAGAGGTTAATGAGTTTGTAGCCATGAACTACAAAACAGCTCATGTATTTGGAAGAAGCTTATTAACGTGTGCAGGATTAAACGTCTTCGGGACACCAATCAACTTTGTTAAATCGAAGAAAGAATCCAGCTTAGCAATCGAGGTCTTTGATCAATTTCAAGAAGAACACCCAGAAGCCTCGGAAGAAACATTACTCAAAGTTCGAAAACGCATTCGTGGAAAACGAAATAAAACACGAATTGGCGGTTCTGTCGTAGGCAGTGTGATCAGTGTTCATCTTATCGCATTCGTATCCATTTTCAAATTTTAATAACACACAATAAATCAAATTTTAAAAATCAATCTTATGAAACATCTATTTACATCAATCGCATTAGTCATCCTTACAAGCTTTGGATTACACGCACAGACAAAAGCATCCATTGCCGTAGGAAATCCAAATGTATCGGGGTTATACATCACTCCAGAAATTGCATCAAAACTAATCCGCTTAGAGTTAATCAAATTGGAACAGTATGCAGTACTTGATCAATTTGACATGGAAGATGAGTATGAAAAAAATGAGCGTTTCAAAACGAATTGTTTAGGAAAAACATGTCTTACGGAACTCGGTAAAGCACTCAATGTAAACTACATCGCCTCTGGTAGCTATGATTTGCTTGGAAATAAAATTGTCATCACCTTAAAAATCATTGATGTGCAAACAGGAGAAGTCTATAAAACCGGCGTTAAAGAATTCGATAATCAAGAAGCCGAACTTCAGCGAATGACTCAGTTACTGCTCAATGAAATGCATGGCATAGAAAATCAAAAAGAACTGGATGATCGTTTAAAGTTCAATAACGAATTGATTACATCAACAAATGTGGGGAAAGTTAAAAACAACGGTCCAAGAATCGGTTATGCTGTTATGACAGGAAATCACTTCGAATTTGCAACACGTCCAGCAGACCAAGGAGGATTGGACATTTTTCCGGGAGTCAGTATGATCGGATACCAGTTGGAAGCGCAATATGTGGGTACAGAGAATTTTTCAGCGTTAATTGAAGGAATCATAAATATTTCGGGATTGGAGCAAGGACAATTCATTCCAACCATCTCATTAATGAATGGATTCCGTTTTGGAAGAGCGGGATGGGAATTTGCATTTGGACCAGGCTTTGGAATTAAACAAGTTTCAAATGGTTTTTTCGATAATAATGGAGACTTCGGAAAAGCAGGAACTTATGTTAGTGAAAAAGACTGGTCAACAATCTCTCAACGGTACAATGATCCAATTGCTCATCCAGAGTTTTTTGAAGATGGTAATTTTGTCGCTCCAGAACCTTCAGTATTCAATGAAGAAAACAATTTCAGCACAGAACATGGTGACACACGAGGCGTGACAAAATTGAGCACATCCTTTCTATTCGCCGTAGGTAGAACATTTAGAGCAGGTGCTTTAAACATTCCAGTCAATGTATTTTATTCTTCAAAGAAAGGCGGAGGATTGGTTGGATTGAGTGTTGGATTCAATGTTCAGAAATCGAAAAAGAAAATCAATGAACGCAAACCATTATAACAGAGCACAAAAAAAGGGGAAGCAATTGCTTCCCCCTTTTTTTTATTAAAACTATTCGTTCTTAGTTCGATTTCAAAATAGAAACACCAGAACCGAAGACATTCGACTCACCATAAGGCGATCCAACTCCATCCCATTTTTCCCATTTTTTCAATTCAATATATTGCGGATTTTTAGCAATTTGTGTCGCCTCTAATGCAATTGCTTCCGCTTTAAATTTCGCTGACACAATTAAAGAAGAATCACCTCTCGCCTTTTCAATTCTAGCATTTGCTAAATACTCTTGCTCTTTTTGCTTCTCTTTAGCAGTAAGATTTCGTTGCTTTTGTGTTTCCTTATTCGTAATCTCCTGCGCAATATTCGGAGGTAAATTCACATCAGCAATCTCTACATAGTGTAAAGTGATAAAATTCCCCTTAAAATCTTTTTGAAGAATAGATTCAATCTCACCTTCTAGCGCTTCTCTTTTAGAACTATAAACTTGCTCGTATGTATAACGACCAATAACATCCTTGATTGCTCCTTTTGCTTTATCATCAATAAATGAAATATACTCC
>JBFHHS010000068.1:0-12451 GCA_041596895.1 Crocinitomicaceae bacterium
GCATTGCGGAACACGTGGTGCCATATATTAATCGAGATTTTCAATTGCACAGTTTTCAAAGTCAGGCTGATGAGAAGCAATTAAATTATTCGTCTCATAATCGAAAAGTCCTTGTGTCGACCCTAGAAAAGCAATACCGTAAGGTTGCAGACAAGAAAAAATCAAGTGCAAACATTGAACTGCTTAAGGCTAATAATACATTCACAGTTACTACTGGTCATCAATTGTCTTTGTTTACGGGACCGCTTTATTTCGTGATTAAAATTATTCATGTTATTAAATTGGCGGAACGTTTAAATGAAGACAATCCTGATTTGAATATTGTTCCCGTTTTTTGGATGGCTTCAGAAGATCATGATTTTGAGGAAATTCAATCGATTGAATTATATGGGAAACAAATAACGTGGGATTCATCACAAAAAGGACCTGTTGGTCGTTTTGATTTAAATGGATTTGATGCGGTTAAATCAGAAGTGACATCATTTTTTGGAAACCATGCTGATGCTCAGATTCATGAGTTAATGAAGGTTTATGATGGAGAAAACTTAGCTGAGGCAACCTTTAAATTGGTCCATGAATTGTTTAAAGATTACGGTTTGGTAATCGTTGATGGTGACGATCCAGACTTAAAGCGATTGTTTCTTCCTACAATGGAAAAAGAATTAACTGAACAGTTTTCCTTTAATGCGGTTTCAAAAACAAATGGTGAGTTAGAAAAGGATGGAGGTAAGATTCAGGTTTATGCGCGTGAGATAAATTTATTTTATATCGAAAAAGGAATTCGTCAACGAATTGAAAAGTCAGAGCATGGTTTTCGTATTGATGGAATAGGCGACTTTACACAGGTTGAGTTGCTTGAAAAGATCAATGAAAATCCTGAATGCATTTCACCTAATGTAATTTTAAGACCCGTTTACCAAGAAACAATTTTACCAAATCTTGCGTACATCGGCGGTGGAGGTGAAATTTCATATTGGTTGCAATTGAAACGTGTTTTCGATGCTGTTAATATTGTTTATCCCATGATTGAAATTCGAAATTCGGTAATGTGGATTGACCCAGCTATATCAAAGAAAATCGCGAAGATTGATTTAGTTTTGGAAGACCTTTTTAAGGATACGGACATGATTAAACGCGAGTTTGTTGAATTTCATTCTGGAGATGAGTTAAGTTTTGAAGAAATTGAGAGAATGGCATTGGAGTTGGGAAAACAGATTGAGGATTCCGTTTTAAAAATCGAACCCAATATGCAGGGATATGCAACCGCTGAGATGGTGAGGTTAAATAAACAAATTGATGGAATTAAATCGAAACTGATTAAGTTATCTAAATCGAAACACGATCAATCTATGAAGTTTATTGACCAAATTCGGGAAAAGCTTTTTCCTAACGGAGGTTTACAGGAAAGATCAGCTAATATCATTTCTTTCGCACCTGAGGGTAACGTGTCGCATCGTATCGAAGTCCTGTACAGAGCAATTGATCCTACCGAAAAGGATTTCTTAGTTATTAGAGAAAATTAATTCATTGAAATAAACCAACTTATTTCTCGTTTCTATAGCTACTTTTGTATGATGCACAGATTACTATTATTTCTTTTTGTTCTAGCTACAAACTTGTCCTTTTCACAGGACATAAGTATTGTAGGTGTTTGTGCAGATAAAAAGGGGACTCCAATTGACAATGTTAAAGTTATCGCCAAAGAGGCAATCATTCCTATCGTTTATTCAGATAAAAACGGAGCATTTGAATTGAATTTCTACCATATTGATACCATAGAAGTCGAATTTAGAACTTCCAATATTATTGAAACTCGCACGGTAATTCTAATACCAGGAGAGAATCGATTGAATGAAATTCGGTTTCCATTTCTACAACAGGATGAGGTGGATGTGCAAGGAAGACAAACCGATCCATTCGAATTGCCTGAGTTAGAAGTTGTTGATTGGCAAAATTTACCGATGGGAAGTCCTGAGCGATATTTAATTTATACTACACCAGCAACGTCAAATAACGAGTTAACTACGAATTACAATGTAAGAGGAGGGAGCTATGATGAGAATTTGGTATACGTCAATGGATTCAATATTTATCGTCCTTTCTTGACACGATCTGGTCAACAAGAGGGAATGAGTTTCATTAACTCTGCATTGGTCGAATCGTTGAGCTTTTCAGGGGGAGGTTTCGATGCTCAATATGGCGATAAGTTGAGTTCAGTTCTAGATATTAAGTATAAAACACCAACGGCATTGCATGGGTCTGTTATGGGATCTTTACTTGGTGCAGAAGCACATGTAGAACATGCTGTAAATTCACGGTTCAATTATTTAGTCGGGGCAAGATATCGTTCTAACGGTTATTTATTAAATGCCCTTCCAACAAAAGGGGCGTATAATCCTGTTTTTTGGGACGCTCAATTTTTAACCAATTATGCTATTACCGAAGATTTAACCTGGTCCGTTATTGGCCATTTTTCTTCAAACAATTACCGTTTTACTCCTGAAACTGCAGAAACAGATTTTGGAACAGCGAATGAAGCGTATTCTTTTAGAGTATATTTTGAAGGTCAGGAACAAACGAAATTCACAACAATGATGGGAGGAACATCCTTGAAATGGAAGGTGAATGAGAAAACAAACCTAGATCTGTATGCCACGGTTTTCAATACGGTGGAGCAAGAAAACTTTGACATTTTAGCTGAGTATTATATCAATGAATTAGAAACCGACCCTTCTCAAGAAGAATTTGGTGATTCTATCGCAGTTCTGGGGGTTGGTTCTTACCTTTCTCATGCGCGGAATGAATTAAATGCTACCATAATTAACATCTATCACGACGGTTCTCATACTTTTCGTAAAGGCTACAAGGATGAAGAAAAAACAAGGTTTCAGCATCATGCTTTGAAATGGGGGGTGAATTTTCAGCTGGATGATTTTACAGATAAACTAAGCGAATGGAAACTCGTGGATTCAGCGGGATATTCTATTCCTCAATCTGGTACCGGAGAAATTACACTATATGAATCATTGAAAAGTGATTTGGATCTTCAATCGCAACGATATACCGGGTTTCTTCAATTCAATTCAATTTGGTCTAATAATCAACGAAATAAGCAGGTTTCTCTTACCAAAAAGTATAAGGTTAAAGAGAATGGTGTGAAACGAAAGTTTGAAAAGACATTCACTGATACGATTGTGGAGTCACCTGCGAAGTGGGCATTGAGCATCGGGACTAGAACAGGTTATACGACTTCGAATGGTGAGTACTTTTTAACTCCTAGAGCTTCAGTTAAGTACTTTCCTAGAGCTTATATGGTAAAGGATGAGCAAGTAATTCGAAGGGATGTAAGTATTTATTTTTCAACGGGAATGTACTATCAACCACCGTTTTACAGAGAGTTTAGAACTTTCTCAGGAGACTTAAATCTCGATGTTAAATCTCAAAAATCGGTACATTTTGTTTTAGGGTCAGATGTTTATTTTGGAATGTGGGGTAGAGAAACACCTTTCAAATTTACAGCCGAAGCATATTATAAGTATTTGTGGGATGTTAATCCGTATGAAATCGATAACGTGAGAACACGGTACTATGCGAATAATGATGCCGTGGCTTATGCTTATGGACTTGATTTAAATCTTCATGGTCAGTTTGTAAAAGGGATCGAGTCGTTTTTTAAATTGGGCTTGCTTTCTACGAAAGAAGATATAAAAGGGGATTATTACGATGTCTATTATAATGCAGCAGGCGACAAAATTATTTTCGGGTATAGCGAAGATCAAACTGTTGTGGATACTGTTCGTGTGAATCCAGGTTTTGTATCAAGACCAACAGATCAATGGGTGAATTTTGGGGCGTTAATTCAAGATAGAATGCCGATTTATGAAAGTTTCACAGTTCAAATGGGTATGCAATACGGGACACCATTGCCTTACGGACCACCAGATTTTGAAAGGTATAAAGATACATTGCGCTTGCGCTCTTATTTCCGTGTGGATATTGGAACTTCGTATGATTTTCTCTACAAGAAGAGAAATCGCGAGACTTTCTGGAATAAAAATTTCACAGACTTAATCGTTTCTTTTGAAGTGTTCAATTTACTTGGAATAAACAATGTACTTTCTAAACAATGGGTGCAGGATACACAAGGTAAGTATTATGCGATTCCAAACAACTTAACTTCGCGAAGGTTTAACCTGAAGTTAATTGCTCGATTCTAGACTTGAACTTTTTCTAATTCATAGTATTCACCAGTTGGTAGATCCCCGAGTGTGATTTTACCAATTCTTACTCGAACCAATCTTAATGTAGGAAACCCCACGGCTGCAGTCATTTTTCGAACCTGCCTAAATTTACCTTCAGTAACTATAACAGAAACCCAAGAAGAAGGGCCATGTCGATCATCTCTAACTTTCCTCGAACGTTCTGGGAAATTTGGGTCTTCAATTTTAAAAGCTTCACAAGGTAGGGTATTATACTTTTCTCCCTTCACACCAATTTCAACACCTTGTTTCATTTGATCAATAGCATCCTGAGTGATTATCCCATCAACTTGTGCATAATACTCTTTCTCAATTTTTTTACTTCGAACAGCAAAACTCGTTTTTCCATCTGTGGTTAAAAGTAAAAGTCCTTCTGAATTTTCATCTAGCCTTCCAATAGACATCGTACCTTCCGGAAAATCTCCCAATTGATCCAGCATTTTCTTTTTCCGCTTCCCTTTATAGATAAATTGACAAATAAAACCATAGGGTTTATGAACTAAAAAGTGACGGTGAGATTTCATGCTGATTTTTGGATTGAAGTCCAAAGTTAGCTACAATATTGATTAAAAAACAGGAATTTTTGTAAGAAAATGCTTCAAAAACGTTCAAAATAGCGTAATATTGAATATGGAAATAAGTGGTTGTCAATATCCATTTGACAGACAATTATTCAAACTAAATTTTTTAAAACTATGAAAATGAAGACACTTACAATTGCGCTTGTGTTGACATCAGGATTTTCTATGGCTCAGATGAGTGAGGCACCACAAGGAATGAGTGAGAAACGAGTGGAAACAAACAAGGAAGGTCAACAAGTAACTACTTTTCTACCATCTGCGTTCTTACATACTACTCCAGCAAGAGAATGGCCTCAATTAGAGGACTCGAATATTCCAGATGCTGATAAAGTGAAAATTAGAAACAATTTTGATCGCGATGGTTATTTAGAAGCCTTGGAAGCAACGGATGTAGATCCTGTTGTGCAAACTGAAGCTGGAACTAGATCAAGTAGAGCTCCAATTGTAAATAAAAATGGACAAAGTGGAAGTGGATTGCCACCAGATCCTTCTGGAGCGGCTGGACCTAATCATTATGTTCAAGCTGTTAATACAAGTGTACGTTGTTATACAAATACAGGAAGTGTTGTTCCTGGAGGAACGTTTAGCTTAAGTTCATTGTGGGCTGGAAGTTCAAATGCAGGTGATCCAATTGTAATGTACGATAGACATGCTGATCGTTGGTTTATTTCTCAATTCAATGATAGTCCAAACAGAATTTTGATTGCAATTTCTGAAACAAATGATCCAACAGGAGCATACTACGCATATAGCTATACGTTTTCTCAATTTCCAGATTATCCAAAGTACTCAATTTGGTGGGATGGTTATTATATGACTTCTAATTCAACGCATACTGCAGTAGTTTTTGAAAGAGATAAAATGTTAGCAGGTGACCCAACGGCACAAATGGTTTCTTTAAGCTTACCAAGTTTAGGTTCTAATGGATTTAGAAGTCCTCTTCCAGCTGACGCTGACGGACCATTACCTCCAAACGGAACACCATGTTATTTCTTCAACCTAGAAGATAATGCATTCACAGGGGTTTCTCAGGATCAAATTGAGATTTATGAAATGAATACTGATTGGACAAATACTGGAAATACTTCTGTAGCGTCTTCTCAACAACTAGCAGTACCTGCATTTGATGCGGTTTTTACAGGTGGATTTGCGAATATTTCACAACCTGGTACTTCTCAAAAAATCGATGCAATTCAAGGTGTTTTAATGTATCGTGCTCAACACATGCGTTGGACAGGTTATAACACAATTGTTTTATCTCATGCTGTTGATATGGGCTCGAATAGATCAGCAGTTCGTTGGTACGAATTGAGAGATGCAAACGATGGAAATTGGTCGGTTTATCAATCAGGGACGTATGATCCTTCAAATGATAGCCGATTCATGAGTAGTGCTGCAATGGATAATTATGGGAACATTGCATTGGCATATAGTATTTGTAATTCAACTGATATCTATCCTGGTATACGTTATACTGGTCGTTTAAGTACGGATCCTTTAGGTCAAATGACATTTGCTGAGGAAACGGCAATTGATGGAGAAGGTTCTCAAACTTTCGCTGATCGCTTTGGAGATTATGGTCATATGTCGTTGGATCCTGATGGAGGAACATTTTGGCATACTGGAGAATACCTTGGCGCTGGTGGAGCTACAAGAACGCGTTTCTTCTCATTCCGATTAGCCGGAACTGCCGGTATCGATATTGAAAATCCTTACTATTCTAATTTAGAAATGGTTGTTCATCAATCTGAAAATGAATTGAACATCAATGTAGAAGGAGTTTATGGAGATGCTTCTGTTGTGATGGAGGTTATTGCAATGAATGGTCAAGTTGTTAAAAGCCTAGGTTCAAAGCAGCCACAAGATCAAAAAGTATCAGGTGTGATTGATGTTAGTTCATTAGAGACTGGTATCTACTTTGTACGTGTAGGGAATTCAAATTTCCAAACGACTGAAAAAGTCTTAATCAAGTAAGATGATTCTTTAATTGAAAAAGGCAACTTCATTCGAAGTTGCCTTTTTTTATGTTCAAAGTTTAATTGTTATTTGATTTCTTTCATTGTATTGTCAATCAATGTCACCAAATGAGATTTATGGGCTTTTGTGGAAATGTCTCCCGAACCATTACTTGCCATTTTCTTAATTTCTTTCAAGAAGTAAATAGCATGTGATTGCGCAACATTGTCGTATTTAGCACTCTGTTTCCCAGTAACCATATTGATTAACATTTCTGTGTACATCAATTGCAGATTTTGTCTAAAAGTGTTTACACTGTTGTTAATGTCTGCTTTAAAAATAGCATTGTTCAAATCACCCATAAAAGTTGAAATATCATATTCATTCCCATACATTTCTGAATCGACGATACGTCTTAATGTGTTGTAATGTAACATATGACGTAAAGCACTAGATTGAATACTCATCACTTTCGAATGAATCTTAGGGTCTTCCGAATACATGAAAAAGTTGAACCCTCTTCGTTGCGCTTGTAAATAGCTATACATTTCTGAAGAAAAATCAAAAGCATCTGGAGCAAAGATATAATCAGCAATCGAATTCATTGCCATTTTTTGAGTTGCCAAGTCTACCGGAGTGTATGGTTTTGTCGCTCCTGGTTGACCAACGAATGCTCTGTCTACGTAAACTCCCCCAATATAACGCGACATTGTACTTGCAGATTCTTGATACTGACGCATCATGGTATGATATGCAATAAAGTGTTTATGATGCGTTTCACCATCTACATCATATTTATCCTTCATTTCGGAAGCTAATATTTTTACCAACTCCATACGTTCTACACTGTATTGAATAGCATCACTAGTTAAATCGTAAATATTTACACGAGGATCAATTGCTTTTCCTGGGGAACGCATGTCGTCAGCGTCGTTTCCGAACATCAACTCTGGTTCTGTTGAACGGTCTAAAAGTGCTTTGGTGTCGCTCTCGGTTCTTCCTTGTTCATATGCAAATTGGATTGCCCATAAGTCATAAGGACCTGGACGCATTGTGAAGTACTGACCTTGTTTCGATCTGTCTTTTGCAGCATTGATGGATGGATAGTCCATAACCGACCCCATTAATCCAACTTTCGATGTTATTTCTTCGTTGTGAATTGTTTCTAGGTTGTGTAATTGACTTGATTTCATGTTATGATTCATGCCTAAAGTATGACCTATTTCATGAAGGATGAGGTAATGCAGAAATTCTTGGATCATTTTACTGTCCTCCATTTCTTGACCATCTATATATTCCAATATTAACCCAGCAAAAGCATTGTTTACTGCTCCTAGTTCGGCAACATGACAACCTTCTACTTGGCAGTTGTTTAAGTTGTATGATGCTTCATTTTCCATGGATGAAGGTGCTTGAAAGAAATCTTCTGATCTTAATCGACCTAACACCGAACGGTATTCAAACATGATATCAGCTCCCATAATTTGGCCTGTCCTTGGGTTTACAAAACTCGGACCGTATCCTCCAAAAGGCGGGTAAGGTGAGGCTGTCCATCTCAAAACATTATAACGAATGTCTCCTGCATCCCATTCGGCATCATCTGGTTGTTGCTTTACAATCAGTGCATTTTTGAATCCTGCTTTTTCAAAAGCGATGTTCCATTGTTCTGCTGCCGATTTAATAATAGGTCGTAAATTTTCTGGAGTAGTATTTTCCATCCACCATACAATTGGTTCTACAGGTTCCGAAATTGCAGCATTTGGATCTTTTTTCTCTAAATGCCAACGATGCACAAGGTCGCGATAATTTGCACTTTCAGGACTTGTCATATCAGTCACTTGTGTAGTGAAAAATCCTACTCGAGGATCATCAAATAAAGGTTGATAATTGTTATCTGGCATCTGAATCAAACTATGGTAGACCTTGATACTTACATTACGTGCATCGGTTACAGCTCTTGAACCTCCATTTAATACTGAAGGGTTTGTGTAAACGTATTCCGTTGCAATGTCTGTGTTTTCTGGATAACTACGAATCGCATTGATCTTCGTTTTGTCCTTATCTAGATTCCCAAGGGTAAATGCCATTGGCGACTGTCCAGGATAGCGTGGAGGCTTAATTTGAGAGAACGTTTCGCTCAAAAACAAACTGTTTCCATCAATCAAATAAACTGTTTCATCATCGTTTACGCCTTCAATTTTTAAACTTGCCATAACTGCATTTGGCATATTCGCTTCGGCAGCCTTAGATAACGCGTTTTCAGGGTCAAAATAGGAGGATGTGTTGATTGTAATAAACTCAATTCGGTCGAAGTATTTTTCAATTTTGAAGATTTTAGATCCTTTGTAATTCCCTCGAAACCCTCTTACTTCAGTAACGCCATCAGCAATTTGACTGAAGTAAATAAACTCTTTGCCTAATTGATCTTTAGATACAGATAATTTAATGTCACCATTGGTTGAATCCTGATAAACCGTAAATAAACCTTCAATTTTAGAACTTGATTTTGTGAGTTCAGAGATCTTTTTTGGACCATCTTTTTTGGAAGAAGCTTCCGTTTTTGTGACATCTTTCTTTTTCTTCTTTTTCTGAGCATAGGTTGTATTTACACTGAAAATTAAGGTGAATAAAAGAATGCCACGAAGTAATTTACTCGAGTGAATTGTGATTTGTTTCATAATGAATTGAGTTTATAATTCGTATTCACTAATCTAACGAAAAAAAATAAGGGCTGTTTGAGTAAAAGTGTAAACGGTAGATCTTTTTGAAACCTTTAACAGTTTCGGATTATTGTAAAATATCTGTCGAATTCTTTATTTGTGTCAAAGCTTCTTTTAAATAATCAATGTCTTTTTGGGTAACATATACTTGTGTTGAAAGTCTCATGAATATGTGTTCTCTTAGTTTGAATACGGGAATTTCAATTTTGAACTGATCAAACAATACATCTTTTAATAAAGTCGGATCGTTATTTTTAACTGAAACAGGAACACTGCAAATTTGACCTAGAAATTCGGAGGTTACAGGACAAATTGGTTCACTTCCAACTAGAGAACACAAGGATTCATAGTTGTTTAAAATCAATTGATTGCAATGATTTGAAACTTCTTTCCAGTTATTTTTATTTAAGAATTCGATTGCTTTTGGAACAGTAAGGAATGCTGAGTAATCTCTTGTGCCTTGTTGTTGGTGGTAGTCGAGAAATTTTGATTTCCCCGGAGCATCTGCTTGATAACCCCAAGAAATAATAACTGGATCAAAATTATCTTGAATAGATTTTGTTACGTACAAAAATGAACACCCCTTCGGTGTTAACATCCATTTGTGGCAGGCACCTGTATAAATGTCGGCTTGAAGTTCATTTAGATTAAGCGGGATATGACCAGGAACATGTGCTCCATCTACAATTGTTATTAAACCTAAAGATTTTGCCTTTTCACATATCTCCTTTACAGGGAATTTCAATGCCGTCATACTGGTGATTTGACTTATGAAAATCGCTTTTGTATTCGAATTATATCCCTTCCAAAATGCCTCAATAAACGCTTCTTTTGATTCAAGTGGGATGGGAATTTCTTGTTGAATGTATTTTGCCCCAGCCTTGTTACAATAATAATTCCATGTGCGATCCAATGCTCCATACTCATGATTGGTCGCTAAAATTTCATCTCCTGGACTTAACTCAAAACTCTTCGCGATGATATTTATAGCATACGTTGGGTTTGTTGTAAAAACAAGATCGTCAGGGTCGCAATTAATATAGTTTCCAAGCGCCACTTTGGAATCATTGAGTTTATCGATACCTTCTTTGGTGAAAAAATGGACAGGATCACGTTCAAGTTTAACCTGCCATTTTTGATAGTCTTCAAATAGTTCTTTCGGACAAGCGCCAAATGAACCATGATTCAAATGCGTATATTCTTCACTTAATAGAAAATCATCCTTCGATATCCCCATGAGATGTTATTTTTTCTCATTAGTTAATGCTTCATCCATGGTAAAGTTAACCGTTGTAGGTGCAACAGGAATTTCTTTTGATTCTACAAATGTATCATTCCAAATTACGTGCATTTGAGCAAATTGCATATCAACAATTTTCCCTGGAATATGGAAAACAGCTGTTATTTTCGTTGTCTCTCCTTTATGCAGAATGATCGGGTCAGATTTTCTGTTGTCGTTAGCATAAGTAACAGTTTGATTTGTCTTTTTTGCCTCCGCTGTTACCGAAAGGTTGGCTGGTTTAATAACGGCAACATCATCGCCTGTATAAGTAACCTCAAACACGGCCTTTGCCTCTTTTGTAGACGCATCATACTTTAATAAAGAAACCTTAAAGTTTTCAGCCTTAAAACTGTTGGTAGCGGCAGGTAATTGAAAATTAGGAGCTTCTGTTTTTGTACCATCAGTTGGTATACGCACTAAACCATCAATGTTTATTGTGAAACTTCTTTGTAAATACTGTTCAGATCCTTTTACTAAAAGTGTTTTTGTTTTTTTGCTACTTGGATCGATATAAAAAGGCTTTATATCTCCTTTTTTTGCACCAAATTCATAGTTGAATGTTGTGTTTTCAGAGTTGTAAAGTAGAAAATCACTTGAATTATTGTCGATTGTAAATCCAACTTTGCAATGATCGAATTGAGCTACAGCATTCTTAAAAGTGAATTCAATATCATCTGTTTCAACTGATTCCGGTGATGTATAATATATACGTTCATACCCAGCAACTTCTTGCGCAAATAAGGTTGTTGAACTTAAAATTATCCCAGTGATAATCGCTTTTGTAGTACTAAATGTCATAGTTGTATTGTGTTAAATTATTAATTTTTATTCTCATTAGGCAGATTTCATGCCACTGTTTATTCGGTAAGTGTAACTGTCTCTCCAATGGATATTTTACCTTCTGAAATTATTTTACAGCAAACACCTCCTCGCCAATACGGAGTTAATATTTGAGTGAGCCCCTCAACTTGTTCATCCATACGTTTGCACGGCTCTAGTTCTCCAGTTATTTCCAATTTTACATCACCAATTATAAGGTGTTTTCCAGTTGAGTTTTCTAGGTTAAATCCTGAAATCAATAGGTTTGCTCTTCGTGTTGTCCATGGTATTTCCGAACCATTTAGTTCAGAAGCTTTATCCCAAGACTCTTTGGTTAATACGGTAACTTGTCTTTTTCCTTGCTTTTTCCCGCGAGAGTCCGTTCCAACACCATTTGAGAATGAAATCGTTGTCTCATCAAGACATTCCATTGGTGCTTTTGTTTTTTTTCGCTGAGCAATAGCTAATAAGGTTCCCATGATATAAAAATAATGAATTCAAATGAATCGATTTAAAAATGATAGATGACTTTTCGTTATATTGGGGTGCATTGATTTTAACACGGGAATAATGGTTGGTATATTCGTAATAATTGGAGTTCTTCTTTTGATTGGTATAATCGTTTGGATAATTTATAATGGTTTAGTTACCGCAAAAAACATTGTTGATGAAGCGTTTAGTGGAATTGACATTCAATTGAAAAAGAGGTATGAACTGATACCCAATTTAATTGAAGCCGTCAAAGGGTACAATTCGCACGAAGCTGATTTATTGGAGAAGATCGTCAAGACTAGGTCACATAAAAGTGTGGATGGCGGTATAGAAGGTTTGGCC
>JBFHHS010000069.1:0-12370 GCA_041596895.1 Crocinitomicaceae bacterium
ACATAATTATTTTCAGTTCTCTTTCTACCTATCTCATTGTAAACTCCATTTTCATCTAATTCATAATATTGAATTAAATAAGAAGCTGCATCACTATATATTATCCCAATGAGCATATCCTTGAGACCTTACAGGCATAATTTTCGATACTAATGAATTCTGTCCAAAAACAGAGGTTGCACTCAACAAACAAATTGTTAATACGCTAAAAAATTGTTTTTTCATTTTGTGTGAATTTAGTTAGAGCTAAAACTAAAACACTAAAACAAAATTAATTCAAAAAACAGGTAATTGTTGTAAATGCACAGCTCTAAATTTGCAACAATTACGCAATTTAAGATTTCAAAATTTCACAAGATAATACATACCTCTTCAAATCTTGCACTAATGTTAAAACATAAAACACTCAACTATTAACTAAATTCAGTATCTTTGCGGTTTAGAGATTTCTATAAATTTATGAACGATTTACTCCAAAAACTTGAGGCTATCAACATCCGATTTATCGAAGTCGGTACGCTAATTGTCGATCCAGACATTATTGCGGACATGAAACGCTATGTCAAGTTAAATAAAGAATATAAAGACCTTGAAGAACTTGTTGTTGTCTACAAAAAGTACAAGAACTTGGTTGAGAATTTAGAAAATTCAAAGGCGCTTCTAAAAGAAGAAACTGATCCGGAAATGCGAGAAATGGCAAAGATGGAGATTGACGAATTGGAAGGGATTCGACCAGGAATGGAAGAGGAAATCCGATATATGCTAATCCCGAAGGATCCTGAAGATGAAAAAAGTGCCATCATGGAACTTAGAGCAGGTACAGGTGGAGATGAAGCGTGTATTTTTGTGGAGGATTGTTTCCGTATGTACACCATGTTTTTCAAAGAAAGAGGTTGGAGTTACGAAGTAATAAACTCAAACGAAGGGACAACAAAAGGGTACCGTGAGATTTCAATGAACATTGATGCACCAGCCGCTTATGGTGTTCTAAAATTTGAATCGGGTGTTCATCGTGTTCAGCGTGTTCCTGAAACGGAATCACAGGGAAGAGTGCATACCTCGGCCATCACCGTTGCGGTATTGCCAGAGGCTGAAGAGGTTGATTTTGATTTGAACATGTCTGATGTGCGAAGAGATACGTATCGCGCCTCTGGAGCTGGTGGTCAGCACGTTAATAAAACAGAATCCGCTATTCGATTGACACACATTCCAACGGGTGTTGTTGCTGAATGTCAAGATGGACGCTCTCAGCACAAAAACTTTGATAAAGCGTTGTCCATTTTAAGATCTCGCTTGTATCAGATTGAATTAGAAAAAATACAAAGTGAACGTGCAGAACATAGAAAATCACTGGTTTCAACTGGAGATAGATCTGCAAAGATTCGTACATATAACTATCCGCAAGGTCGAATTACAGACCATAGAATCAATAAAACGATGTACAACTTAAGTTCATTTATGAATGGTGACATTCAAGAAATGATCGATGCCTTAAAAATGGCAGAGAACGCAGAAAAATTGAAAAATTCTGAAGAAGGACTCTAACGAATACAATCCATGACAAGAGCAGAACTTATTGAGCAAATACGTGTTAAGCGGTCTTTTTTATGCGTTGGTTTAGATACCGATTTAAAGAAAGTGCCTTCGTTTTTATTGGATACAGAAGATCCAATCTTTGAGTTTAACAAAGCAATCATTGATGCAACAAAAGATTACTGTGTGGCGTACAAGCCAAATATTGCATTCTACGAATGTCACGGACCTAAAGGTTGGGAATCCTTAAAGAAAACTTTGGACTACATTCCTAAAAATATCTTTACGGTTGCAGATGCAAAACGTGGTGATATTGGTAACACTTCTAAATATTACGCTGATACCTTTTTCAATTACCTGGATGCTGATTCAGTAACCATCGCGCCTTACATGGGAGAAGATAGCGTTACGCCTTTCTTTGAATATGAAAATAAATGGGTAATCCTGCTTGCTCTTACATCAAACAAAGGAGCATTGGATTTTCAATTCATGACAGACACGAATAATGAGCAACTATACAAAAAAGTGCTTCGTAAATCTCAGGAATGGGGAACGGAAGAAAATTTGATGTTCGTTGTTGGTGCTACACGCGCTGAAGGTATCGGAGAAGTCAGAAAAATTGCTCCGAAAAACTTTTTCTTAGTTCCTGGAGTGGGTGCTCAAGGAGGTTCTCTAGAAGATGTTGCAAACTATGGGTGGAATGACGACTGTGGATTATTGGTCAATTCTTCACGTGGAATCATCTACGCATCTAACGAAGCTGATTATGCTGAAAAAGCTGGATTAGCAGCAAAGGAGTTACAATCTCAAATGGCTAAAATTCTAGACGAGAAGCAGTTTTAGTAATCGATTATGTTGATTGTAATCTACCTAGGTAGTTAACATTAACATTTCATTAACGCTTTTTGTGCTTTGCTCTCCCGCATTGCCCACCTTATTTCTTTGCCTACTCATTAATTAACCTTACTTTTGTCTCTTGAATTTAAGGTAAGTAAGTGCATGTGGCAATCAATTGCTAATATTATATTAAGAAACCGTTTCATCATTATTGGTGTTTTAACATTGTTAACCGTATTCTTTGGTTACAATGTATTATCAGGTTTAAAACTTGACAATAAATACGGGATTCTTTTGCCGGAAAATGCGCAAGCTAAAAAGGATTACGATCGTTTTACAAACATGTTTGGAGAAGATGGTGGAACCTTGGTTATTGCCATTCAAACGGATTCGTTGTATACCGAAAGAAACTTTCTTAAATGGAAAGAACTTGGTGATTCTATTTTAAAATTTGATGGAATTGAATCTGTAGTTTCTGAAGCGACGTTAATCACAATTTCAAACAACAAAGAGGCTCAAAAATTCGAGGCACATCGCGTTTTTTCTGACATCAAATTTCAAGAAAAATCGATTGACTCAATTAAAAATGAAATTAAGAACAACCCAATGTATGCTGGGCTTCTTTACAATGATACGTCGAATGTTTCTTTAATGATGATTGGTGTTGAAGAACGTTTTATCACTGATCAGAAAAAAGCCGATGTCGTGCTCGATGTAGAGCGTTTATCTGAGACATATAGTGAATATTTCGGGACACCAAAATTTGCAGGACTTCCGCACTTAAGAGTTGTGATTGGTAAGCAAGTAATGAAAGAAATGTACATTTTCATTGCTTTATTAATTGGTGTTACATCCCTTCTACTCTACCTGTTCTTTAGGTCAATGCGCGTGGTGTTGATTTGTATGTTGGTTGTAGTTGTCGCCGTAATTTGGGCCATTGGAACGATTGGAGCACTTGATTTCAACATCACTGTAATTATGGCATTGATTCCACCACTGATGATTGTGATTGGAATTCCAAATTGTATCTTCCTAATAACCAAATACCACCAAGAGATTCTTGAACATGGAAATAAGGTAAAGGCACTTACACGTGTAATTAAGAAGATTGGAACAGCAACATTCTTAACAAATTAAACTACCTCACTAGGTTACTTAACTGTCATTACCACAAACTCTCCAAAACTTGTTCAATTTGGAATCTGTGCATCGATTAACATCATGTTGGTTTTCGTGATCTCGATCACTATTCTACCCGTTATACTTTCCTTATCGAAAGCACCTAAGCAGCGTCATCTTAAACACTTAGAGCGCAAACTAGCTGTGGGACTTTTAAACAACCTGGTAAACATTACAGTCAATCATCGTAAATGGGTTTATATCGCAACTATTTCTGTTGTTATATTTAGTATTGCTGGTTTAATGCAAATTAAGGCTACGGGAAATTTAACGGGAGATTTACCTAAAAATCATCAAATTCTAAACGACTTCAATTTCATCCAAGACAATTTCGGAGGATCTATTCCTTTTGAAATTATGGTTGATTACAAGGAGCCAAGTCGACTTGCAAAAACAAGTACATTAAAACGTGTCGAAGCTGTTCAGAATCAGTACAAAAATGACACACTATTCTCCAAAAACATTTCCTATGTCGACTTCCTGAAAGCGGCAAATATGGCGTTTCATGATAATGACTCGACACAGTTTAGATTAATTACAAGTAAAAGAAAGCTTGGAGCATTAAAAAGATACATTGACAGTTCCATTGTTACAAACTCTAAAGGTGTTGGTGTTGCCCTAAATGAATTAATCGACACAACACACTGTGTTTTAAGAATTCGTTCTCAACTGAAGGATTTAGGTGCATATGAAATTGAGGATAAAGCGCAACTGATGAAAGTAGAGATTGACTCTATTTTGAATCCAAGCAAAAAACCGATCGAGCGCTATTTCAAAAAATATGAAAAGAATAACAATACAGCTTACATTGATTCGATCATTTATGAATACCCTGCTGTATACAATGCCTTGACAAAACATTACTCTAAAGGAGATCAGGATAAACAATTTGAATTCGACATGGATTCAGAATTGATTAAAACTTATTATTCTCAAGAAGATTTCAAGGCGTCATTACGAAAAGCGATTGATCACGAGTATTTTGGAATTACGTTAACCGGAACGTCCATTATTGCTTCAAACGGTACGCAATATATGGTGCTGAATTTGTTTACTAGTCTAATCTTCGCAATTGTTGCTATATCAATCTTGATGGCAATATTATTTAGATCTTGGAGAATGGTACTGGTTTCCTTGATTCCTAACTTCATACCATTGCTATTTACCGCAGGTGTTATGGGGTGGTTTGGAATTCCACTTAAACCGTCTACGCTTTTAGTATTTAGTATCGCCTTTGGTATTTCAGTTGATGATACCATCCACTATTTAGCGAAATACAGACAAGAATTAGCAACAAAACAATGGGACTTGAAAGAATGTGCAATTATGGCTATTCGTGAAGCAGGACTTGGAATGTTTTATACTTCTATCGTATTGTTCTGTGGTTTCTCAATGTTCTCGTTTTCACAATTTGGAGGAACGAAGGCTCTAGGTCTACTAGTATCTTTAACACTGCTTGTGGCAATGATTACTAACCTTGTTATTTTACCGACATTACTATTAACTTTAGAAAGAAGACTAACTACTAAATCATTCGAAGAACCTTATTTCGATGCTTATGCTGAAGAAGGGGAAATAGATTGGGATCATTTAGATTTACCTTCTGATGAGACTGAAGAGCCATCGAAAATCGAAGGAAACACATAATTCATTCGGTTCTGGATTGAGTCCCTTCTCGTAAAAAGACGACTATGAAAGGAATTATTTTAGCTGGAGGATCAGGAACACGACTGCACCCACTTACACTAGCTGTAAGCAAGCAGTTAATGCCGGTTTACGACAAACCAATGATTTATTATCCATTGTCCATTTTGCTAAACGCAGGGATCAAAGAGATACTAATCATTTCTACACCACATGATTTACCTCATTTCAAAAAACTCCTCGGTGACGGAAAAAAATTAGGATGTGATTTTCAATACAAAGAACAACCAGAACCAAACGGTTTAGCACAGGCTTTTGTCATCGGAGAAGATTTTATTGGTGATGATAAGGTGGCTCTAATTTTAGGTGATAACATCTTTTACGGTGTTGGTATGGGAGCACTTCTAAAAGAAAACTCTAATCCTGAAGGTGGTGTTGTATATGCCTACCACGTTAGTGATCCTGAAAGGTATGGAGTTGTTGAATTCGATAAAGAGATGAATGCAATTTCTATCGAGGAAAAACCGAAGAATCCTAAATCAAATTTTGCCGTACCTGGATTGTATTTCTATGATAACTCCGTGGTTGAAATTGCAAAAAACCTTAAGCCTTCTGCGCGTGGCGAATATGAAATTACGGATGTTAATGCTGAATATTTACGTCAGGGTAAATTGAAAGTAGCGAAGTTAAGTCGCGGTACAGCGTGGTTAGATACTGGAACGCATGCTTCATTAATGCAAGCTGGACAGTTTGTTCAAGTAATTGAAGAACGACAAGGACTAAAAATTGGATGTATTGAAGAATCTGCATATAACGCTGGTTTTATCAATAAAGAACAACTAAAAGAACTCGCCGAACCTTTATTAAAAAGCGGTTACGGTACTTATTTAATGAATTTGATTAAACGCTAATGTTTGAATTAAGTGCTTACACAAAATACATCGAGGAGAACATAGATAAAATGGAGCTTCCCGAAGGGCCTTCAGATCTCTATGATCCACTTCGTTATTTCTTGAATATTGGAGGGAAAAGAATTCGTCCGATATTAACGCTTTTGGGTACAGAGTTATTCGGTGTAAATAAGGAAAAAGCATTATATCAAGCGCTGGCAGTTGAAGTTTTCCATAATTTCACTTTGGTTCATGATGACATTATGGACGATGCTCCATTGCGAAGAAATCAAACTACGGTTCATGAAAAGTGGAATACCAATGTTGGAATTCTGTCAGGAGACGTTATGATTATTAAGGCATATCAACTCTTATGTAAGAATATTGACCCTGCTATTCTGCCTGAAACATTAGATCTTTTTAATAGCACTGCAGTTGAAGTTTGTGAAGGTCAACAACACGATATGGATTTTGAACTTCGTGATGACGTTACGATTCATGAGTACATCGAAATGATTCGTCAAAAGACTTCTGTATTGTTGGGAAGCGCATTACGTACAGGAGCAATTATTGCTGGTGCTTCTGAAAGTGATAAAGATGCAATATATGACTTTGGTCTTCATATCGGTCTTGCTTTTCAAATTCAAGATGATATTTTAGATTTATATGCGGATCCAGAAAAATTTGGCAAACAAGTTGGTGGCGATGTAATTGCAAATAAAAAGACTTTACTCCATCTTACCGCTATTAATAAAGCAACAAAAGAACAGTTAGAGGTTGTAAAACAGCTTCAAAACGAATCAAACATCGAATTAAAAATCAATCGAACGCGTGAATTATTCGATCACTTGAACGCGAAAGAAGAGTGTCAAGAACGAATGGAATCACATTACAAATTGGCAAAGGATGCGATGGATAAGATCAGTGTTCCTGCAGAAAATAAAGCAGCGTTACTGTCTTTGGCTAGCTATCTCATGGAACGCGAAATTTAATTCCTGGATTCGCTAATCCTGATAATTATCATTTTTTCACGTAAAATACTGGTTTATCTTGCTTAGATATTTGCATTTTTGCTAATACGAACCAAACTATAACTACATGTCATTCAATCGCTTTGACCATTCTATACTTGGAGAAATCCGCCCACGATTTAAGTTGAAAATTCCGATGAATCCGGAAGAAGCATTGAATGCTGTTGAGCAAAAATTATATAAAGACAATACAGTTTCTGGTGATCGTTCAAAAACCTATATCTTCCTAAAAACTCCGTCCTGGCAACAACATTATTGGTCGCCTGAAATGTCTGTTCGCATTGAAATAGAAGATTACACAGACTATACAACAGTTTCTTGTCTTGTTGGTCCACGTCAAGCGGTATGGGCCATGTTTATATTTCTCTATGCCTTTATTATTTTGCTATCCACTTTTGGAGGAATCTACGGTATTGTAAAATTTCAAGAAACAGGTTCGATGGGTTGGCTTTGGATTATTCCTGCAGGGATTATTTTGACTGTGAGTATTTTCTTCACTTCAAAATTTGGTCAAAATAAAGGGCGAGATCAAATGCTTCACCTCATCAGTTTTCTTTACCACGCACTTGATGATGTCACAACTGTGGAAAGATTGGAAGAATCGTAATAACATCACTTCAATTAAAACATACTTATTGATTGTTCCTTAATAGCTATTGAAAGTTATCTACTATATTGCGAACACTTGATAAAAATTGACGACATATCATTACTTGAATTAGCAAAGTCCAACAAAGACAAAGCATTCAACTACTTGATTGTTGAGTACTCAAAAAAAGTGTTCAATACATGCGTCAATATTTTAAGAAATAAAGAAGATGCCGAAGACGTTACACAAGAAGTTTTCACCGCTGTGTATTTAAGTATCGATACCTTTGAAGGGAAATCTAAATTGTCTACATGGATTTACTCTATTGCACTGAATAAATCGAAAGAATTTCTTCGAAACAAAACCCGCAAAAAACGATTCGGAATTCTTACAACAATTGAAAGAGAGGATTCTCATTTTATGCCTGACCAAGTCATAAATTTTGATCATCCGGGTGTTTTATTAGAAAATAAAGAACGCGCTGAAGTATTTTTCCAAGCCTTGGATCAATTGGCTGAAAATCAAAAAACAGCATATACCCTTCATAAAATTGAAGGTGTGAGCTATATTGAAATTGCAGAAATTATGGAAACATCAGTTTCTTCTGTAGAATCACTCATGTTCAGAGCAAAAAAGAAATTGAAAGAAGTTTTAACTGATTATTTTGAAAGAAACGAGCGATAAACGCAAGTTTTTTAATTAAATGACAACAAAAGAAATATGGAAAGGAAAGAACATTGGATAGACCAAACCTTAGCAACTGAAAAATTCATACAGAGCGTTGAGCCGAGTAATGAATTAATGATGCGTTTAAAAAACATTCCAAACACCATTTCAGAGAGCTACGATAAAATTCCAAAAAAAGTTGTTTGGGCAGTTGCAGCAAGTATCGCTATATTAGTTTGTATGAATTTCATCTCATTAAAAGAATATAAGCAATCAAGCTCTTCCTCTATTGAGACAACAGAGTTACTGGATTCACACTTCTCATATTTAAAACAACTTTAGTATGAAAGGGACACGTTTTTATAAAGCGATCATAGCAGTTTTAATACTAATCAACGTAGCATCATTGACTTTCATGTGGTTTGGAAAGCCTCCTCATCCACCTATGCCACACGAAAGACCTATACTTTCCAATGTTATAGGACTTAAAGGCGACGCAAAAACAAGGGTAGATGCACTTGAATCAAAGCATCATGAAGAAAAACAGCGATTGATTGCAATTGACCGGGATTTACATCACCAATTATTTGATTCCATAGGAAATGACTCAGCACCACGAGCTGTACAAGATAAACTAGATGCGAATAAATCAAAATTGGACCGTATGACTTTTGATTTTTTCAATGAAGTGGCAAAACAGTGTAATAAATCAGAAAAGAAAAAGCTTAAATCTTTCATTTCAGGTAAGCTTAGACAAATTACTGGAGATCACCCGCGCCCTAACCACCCTAATGAATAATTCATGGAAATTGTCGCAAATATTCTAATTGGACTGATTGCAGTCTTACACCTCTATATTTTATGGTTTGAAATGTTCGCTTGGGAAACTAAGGGACCAAAAGTATTTAGCAATTTTCCAAAAGATTTATTTCCTGCAACAAAAGCCATGGCTGCAAACCAAGGACTTTACAATGGTTTCTTGGCTGCAGGACTAATTTGGAGCTTCTTTATAAGCGATTTAGTATGGAAGGATAATGTATCAATATTCTTTTTAGCATGCGTTGGAATAGCAGGGATATACGGTTCAATTACTGCATCAAAAAGAATCATCTTTGTTCAAACGATTCCGGCTGCCATTGCCATTGTTTTCGTATTAATTAAATAGAATTCCATTATGGAATATCTTTAAAGGTTATAGTAAATTTTGTTCCCTGATTAACAATAACTTCAATTTTTGCGTCAATTTGCTCCACCAAGGCCAAAACAATTTCCATTCCTAATGATTGAGGATTGTTCAAATCAAAATCTTCAGGCACTCCCACACCATTATCATGTATGGATAATGCATACTCATCATCAATTAACGTCAATTCAATAGCAATTGAAGGATGTACAATCCCATTAAATGCATGTTTAACAGAATTCGTAATTATTTCCGACAATATCAAACCTAATGGTACGGAAGCATCTAAACTCAACTCCGCTTCTACGGAACTTAGGTCAAAATGAACATTTGAACTAATTAGTTTTTGGGATTCAATAAGTTCTCGTAAATACGAGTCGAAAAACACACGATTTATCCTGTCCCCTTGGTACAATTTCTGATGAATTAACGCAATTGCCTCTACCCGTCGTTTGGTTTCATTGAGAACAGCCGCAACCTCTTTATCCTCAATTGTTCGTTCTTGTAAAGAAATTAAAGAAGAGATTATTTGAAGGTTATTTTTTACTCGATGATGCACTTCCTTTAGCAAAACTTCAAGGTGTTGATGTTGCATAGAAACTTCAGCATTCTTCGCCTCCAATGTAACATTTGCGAGCATTAAAGCTTCGTCTTTAGATGCAATTGTTCTGCTGAAAAAATACATAACAACCAGCACAACAAATCCAGTAACACT
The DNA here is from genome assembly GCA_041596895.1 of Crocinitomicaceae bacterium. GTDB lineage: Bacteria > Bacteroidota > Bacteroidia > Flavobacteriales_D > Crocinitomicaceae > UBA4466. Next base: position 10,268 of record JBFHHS010000069.1, read on the forward strand.
TGCATTTAACAAGCTTATAAATGAAAGAACGGTGTCAGAAACAATGACTTTAGGTGGACAAGAATAAAAGTGATATCGAAGTAATCCAATTATAACCACGACTGAAACATTATACGCTATTAATGCCCACAATTTCCATGTAGTTTTCAATAAAAAGACAGTTGGGAGTAAGAATAAAAAGTAGAAAAAACCACTGTTCCAACCTAAAAAAGAAGTGTGTATTGATACTTCAAGAGCTACAACATAGCTTGCAATAATAAATAATATATGGGCAGAAATGATGTCTAACTTTAGTATTACATATCCGGCCAAAAATACCCCAATACCAACAACAGGACTTAAAAAGGCTTCTGTTATACCGAGCCAAGCAAACAAACCCAAAATATAAATATTGGTCAAAACCCCCATCAAAAGCGAAGGTAGTACAGCCTGTTTAAAGCGATCTTTCATTCTGAGTAGTGGTGTTAGCTTATCTAAAAATAACAAAATAATCATCAGTTATACCTAGTAACTTGTCATTTATACTTCAAATGAATGATTAACTACAATTTAAATGACAAAAACAACGTTCTAAAGATGGAAATCCATTTGATGCTCAAATCTCCACGGGCAAATGATTAAATGGAAAATTAAGAACTGTTAATTCGCATTATCATGAAAAAGCTATTTTTTATTTCGCTACTCGTTCACTTGAATTTTATCTCCTTTTCACAATTAAGTGTAAACGCTGAAATTTCTCAAACAATTGAAACACTCGATGAAGGCATTGGAATTGGCGCTTCGGCACTTTATCTTTTCAATATATCCCCATCTTTCCATGCTGGTGCCAATGGAGGGTTTATTTATGATGTTGCCAATGGAAAAGAACAAACATCTTTTTCCATGCCTATCGCCCTAGTTGCCAGATACTATTTTCGTGGCGAACATTATTTAGGAGGCATTTATGGGGAATTAAACGGAGGAGCCGCATTTCACTTTAAACACGAAAACGATTTGAGGGAATCCATAAACACGTATCGATTTCTACCAAAAACAACAATTGGTCTTGGATATCGATTTGCACAAGGTTACGATTTAAATCTTCATCTAAATTTAGACCGAGTATCCAAGGAAACGATACCTACACTTGGCATACGATTTGGCTATACCTTCCACTAATACTATGTTTTTAGGTCGTTTTTAAAAAATCAGAATGCTAACTTTGTAGGGTATTATGGTCATATGAAACAAAAAATCGTATATCTTCTCTCCCTAATTTTACCCAATACATTCACACGTATTGCATTCAATCAATTAACCAACCCTCAAACTCATAAATTACGTGATCATGAGCTCGTAACCCTGGACAAATCAATCAAGGAGCGAATTCCATTTAAATCTTTTGAAATTCAAACATATCATTGGCAAGGAAGTGGGGACAAAATTTTATTGATTCACGGTTGGGAAGGACAAGCTGGTAATTTCTCCGATTTAATTGAAAAGCTCATTGAATTGAATTACGACATTCATGCTTTTGATGCTCCTTCTCACGGCTTAAGCAGTCGTGGTATGACGAGTCTTTTTGACTTTACAGAATTAACGGCCGAACGTATCCAGACATTACAGGCAAAAAAATTAGTAAGTCATTCATTTGGAGGCGTTGCAACAACATATGCACTTTTACAAAATCCTTCCATAGAAATTGAAAAATATGTACTTCTAACAACACCTGATAAGTTTACAGAGCGAATAGAAGAAGTTTCCAAAAAAGTTGGTATTTCAAAAAAAGTGCGAAGTAAACTTACGGCACGTATCGAGTTAGAAACAGGGCATTCAATTGACGCACTTAATGTAAGTGATTTTGTTAAGGAAATAAAAGTCAAAGAAGCATTAATACTGCACGACATTGATGATAAAATTATTCCATTTGCGCAATCTCAAAATGTAAATAACAACTGGACCGAGGCAAAATTAGAAACGATTAAGAACACTGGTCACTTCCGCATTCTTCGCACGGAATCAGTATTAAACAGAGTAATTTCCTTTTTGAAATAGTATAAAATCTTCGTTGCAATAAATACCTGTTTTTTGTTTTTTTAGAACATTTAACAACATACTTTTTCG
>JBFHHS010000070.1:0-12269 GCA_041596895.1 Crocinitomicaceae bacterium
AGCTTGCATCAAAATATGATACATGTAGTATCGTCGATGTCCGTAAACCGGGAGAATATGCTTCAGAACATGTTGAAAATGCTGAGCATTATGCATTGGATTATATGAACAATGATTTAACGAAACTAGATAAGAATAAAACGTACCATGTACATTGTGCTGGAGGTTATAGAAGTGTCATCGCCATCTCATTGTTAATGAAAAATGGATACACAAATTTAATTGATGTTGCCGGAGGTTTCGGTGCAATCAGTAAAACAAGTGTACCAAAAACAGCTTATGTTTGTCCATCTACACTTTAATAGAGTGTAATTCATATAGTAAAAAGTCGATCCAAACGGGTCGACTTTTTTTTGTGCCATATTCACTCTTCTTTATACAATACATTCCCTTTTTTTTATCTTTGCGCCATGGCTCAAAAAGAAGACAATTTAAAGGACATTATTTCGCACGCGAAAGAGTATGGATTTGTATTTCCATCATCGGAAATATATGACGGTTTATCGGCAACCTACGACTACGGTCAATTGGGTTCTGAGTTGAAAAACAACATCAAATCATACTGGTGGAAATCAATGGTTCAAATGCACGATAATATCGTCGGAATCGATTCAGCAATCTTCATGCACCCAACTACGTGGAAGGCATCAGGTCACGTTGACGCATTTAACGATCCATTAATTGATAACAAAGATTCAAAAAAGAGATATAGAGCGGATGTTTTAATCGAAGATTACATCGAGAAAATTCGCCAAAAAATCAATAAAGAAGTTGCCAAAGGTGTAAAGCGTTTTGGAGATGACTTTAATGAGGAAGAGTTCAGAGCAACGAATCCAAATGTTCTTCGTAATCAGGCAAAAATTAATGATATCGAAGACCGCATGCGTGAGACACTCAGAAAAAATGACCTTGAGGGTGTTTATAACCTTATTGTAGATTTAGAAATTGCTTGTCCAATCTCAGGATCTAAAAACTGGACAGAAGTGCGTCAATTCAACTTGATGTTTTCTACAGAATTAGGTTCAGTTGCTGGAGATGCTTCTAAAATCTACCTTCGACCTGAAACAGCACAAGGTATTTTTGTGAATTACCTCAATGTGCAAAAAACAGGAAGAATGAAAATTCCTTTTGGAATTGCTCAAATCGGAAAGGCCTTTAGAAATGAAATCGTTGCAAGACAGTTTATTTTCAGAATGCGTGAGTTCGAACAAATGGAAATGCAATTTTTTGTTCGTCCGGGTGAAGAAATGAAATGGTACGAATACTGGAAAGAACAACGTATCAACTGGCACAACAAACTTGGATTGGGAGAAGATAATTACCGTTTCCATGACCATATTAAATTGGCGCACTATGCAAATGCAGCTAGTGATATAGAGTTTAACTTCCCTATGGGATTCAAAGAACTTGAGGGAATTCACTCTAGAACTGATTTTGACCTTAAACAACACGAAGAACATTCAGGGAAAAAACTTCAATATTTCGACCCTGAATTGAACAAGAATTATGTTCCTTATGTCGTTGAAACATCCATTGGATTAGATAGAATGTTCTTAGCTGTTTTAAGTACTTCGTTCAAAAACGAAAAGCTAGAAGACGGATCTGAACGTGTTGTGCTATCTTTACCACCAGCATTGGCTCCTTATAAAGTTGCTGTAATGCCATTAACGCGTAAGGATGGTTTACCAGAAAAAGCAAAAGAAGTGTTAGATCTTCTGAAATATGATTTCAACTGTCAATACGACGAGAAAGATTCTCCAGGGAAACGTTACCGTCGCCAAGATGCAATTGGAACACCATATTGCGTTATGGTTGATCATCAGACATTAGAAGACAATACAGTAACTGTGCGAGATCGTGATACGATGTTGCAAGACCGAGTGGCGATTTCAGATTTGGAAGCCATCATTGGTAAAAAAGTATCCATGACGACCTTATTGAAATAATAGACGTATTTATAGCTAATAAAAAAGGGAGTAACATTGCTGTTACTCCCTTTTTTATTCGGACAAAACTAAAACACTATTTAGCCTTCTCTTCTGTGGTTTTCTTTTTAAATGCCATTGAACCTAACACATAGAATAAAAACAACCAAGGTGCCCCATGCATCAGTAAATCGAACCAATCGATTCCTGCCATTGGACGTCCTAAATAAATGTTCATTATTTGTTTCCAAATATGTGGTTCCGGCGTAAATGGAGCAAGTCCTAATGTAAGACTGGCCATAAGCGCTAATTGTAATTGCTTGTTCATTTTTCTGATTTAAATGCTTCTGCTTGTTGCGTGAAAAAATTCGTTGGATACTCTTCAATTTTATCAAACCCTAACTCAATATCGCGACCATCTGAAGGAATGTAATTCGTTTTGAAAATATAATCCCATAAACTCAATGAAATTCCAAAATTCATTCCGTGAGGATGCGATTTTGGTAATTCTTTTGCGTGATGCCAAATATGCATCTTCGGATTATTCAAGATATACTTCAATGGTCCATAATCCCACCCAAGGTTTGAATGATTGAGGTGTCCAATTATGATTGTTCCTGCATGCAAGAAAAATGCGTATTCTAATTTGAAATTAAATAGATATCCTAAAAAGATGTATAATCCAGTTTTATAGAACACATTTTCCATAAAATGATATCTCAAGTGTGCCGCAAATCCCATTTCAGTTACTGAGTGATGCACTTTATGAAATCTCCACATCCATGGAATTCTATGAAGCATATTGTGAATCGTCCATTGAATAAAATCAGCTACTAAGAAATATACAATGAACTGAACGACAGGATTCCATCCTGAAAAATCAAATACTTTTTTCTCTGGTAAACCAATTGCTCCCATCAAACTACCGAACAAATGCGCAGTAGTGTTTGATAGTGCAATAAAAATTATCAAATTGAAAATGTAAAAGTTGAAGAACATATAAAAGGCATCAATCCAAAAGTCCTTGCGAACAATCGCCTGCTTCTTCCTCCAAGGAAAAGCAATTTCCAATCCCCACGCGGCTAAAGAAACAAGTATCAACAAAGTGAAATAGTTATAATCTCCAAAAGGATGTGTAACCGTTTCCCAGATACTCGAAGCATAACCTTTATAGGATCTTGCAATGATGCCAAATATTTCTTCCATCGTACGCTAAATTTTAGTCTACGTAAGGTAACATTTTTGTCCAAGGACCGCCGTTATGAGCATCAACTCCAGCCGCTTTCAATTGAGCTTTTGCCGTTCCAGAACGCATTCCAGAAGCACATACACAAATTACAGGAACTTGTAGACTTTTAATCTGTTTCATCTTAGCAGATAAAGAAGGAAGCGGAATATTCTCTGATCCTGGAACAGCACCACCCGCGTATTCACCTTTACTTCTTACATCAATTATTACTGCACCATCTGCAAGCAATTGCTTATAATCTGTTTTTTTAAATAATTTTCCGAACATATGATTTTCTAATTTTCTTTGACTACAAAGTTATCGGAAAACTCTACGTCGAATGTAACGTAGGTAGCAAAGTTGCTAATTAGTCGCTTTTGTATTTCTCAAATGCACACGAAATGCAAGTAATGCAGGGAAGCCTAACGTAAAAATTAGTGCCATTACAATTCCCTTGGTAGTTAGATAAAAAGACTTTACACCTACCATATCTGCTTCATCATAACCTAAACCAATAAAATACGATAAACTCAACGGTGCGTCTAACGTATATTCTTTTAACCCTTCTTGATATACAATTTTACCATCAAAAAGATTGATTGGAAATAGAAAGAATACCAAACCCAATATTACTACAGTAGCAAAAAATATCGCAATCGGCTTTTTCGTCATTTGTGATGAATTATTTGTTCAGGACGAAGTTACTTTTAATTTTACAAGTTATGAAGGCGAAGCTTGGATATCTATGTTCATCAGAAAGTTGGGGAGGGTTAGAAATGAACCACCTCAGAAATGCGCAATGGATGCAAGAACGAGGTCATGAAGTCGTTTTTATCTGTGTTGAGGGAAGTCCTATCCATAGGAATGCTTCAACCTTTGGTTTGAATACAATCCTGATTGACAAGCACAAGAAGTATTATGATTTCAAAAAAGCACGTGTTTTAGCTAAAGTAATCGGCACAGAATCGATTACTCATTTGATTATTCGATCTACTTACGACATGAGTATTTTAGCGAGTGTAAAACGTAAAATTGGTTCGAAGCTTCATACTTCTTATTTTATGGAAATGCAATTGGGTGTGAAGAAAACAAATCTGTTACATACTTTGCGTTTTAAACAAATTGATCTTTGGTCTTGCCCCTTAAATTGGTTAGAACATCAAGTGAAGACTATGACGCGTTATTCAAACAAAACGCTCGTTATTCCTTCTGGGTTAGATCTTTCTCAATTTGAAAATCAACCTAAAAAAGAAGTTTCAAGAGATGCATTAAACTTGCCTAAAGAAAAACTCATTTTTGGCTTAATTGGACGATTTGACCCTCAAAAGGGACAACTTTTACTCCTTAGTGCAATGAAATTGGCAAAAAACACGAATTTTGATATTGTTCTACTCGGAGAAGCAACCTTAAACGAAGGTCACGGTTATTCCGATGAAATGAATCAGTTTATTAGTTCGAATGGACTAACCAGTCGTGTTCACATTCGTCCGTTTAGAAAAGATACTTCAACCTTTTATAATGCCGTTGATTTTTTAGTCATGGCAACAAAAGCAGAAACTTTTGGAATGGTTACCATAGAAGCTTTAGCATGCGGAACTCCGGTATTAGGAAGTAATGCTGGAGGAACTCCTGAGATTCTTCAAGAAGATAAAGGTGGTCTCCTTTTCGAGACATTAAACCCGAAAAGTCTCGCAGATCAAATAGATAAAATCATATCAGAAAAAATTCAATTTGATTCTAATTCACTTAAAGAAATGGCAAGGACGTATGATCATCGCGCCGTTTGCACACGTGTAGAAAAAGCACTAAATCTTGTTTAGAAATACCTTGATGCAATCTTTATAGTTTATTCTCGTTAAATTAGACGATCTTATGAACTTGTACTCAAAAAAGCAACAATGGAAAATCGCTCTCTTGGTTTTTGCCCTGCTCTTGGTGGGAGCATCGTTGTTTGTTTCAAATAGTATTGTTTCTAAAGTAGGTGATCGCGAGCGTGAACGTGCCAGACAATGGGCCGATGCGATTAAGAAAAAGATTGAGCTTGTTCGTTTAACCAACCGAACTTTTACACAACTGCGAGAACGTGAACGTGAGAAAATGACACTGTGGATCGATGCCACGAAAGAAGTTTCAAAAGCGACCCCATTAGATCAAATTCCGAATTATGACTTCCCTTTGAAAATTATAAATGGAAATAAAGACATTCCTGTAATATTATTAGACAACCAAAGGCATGTGTCAGGAAACATCAACCTTGATTTCGATACGACCAATTTACGTGCAATCTATCCGAACGCAAGTAAAAAAGAAATCATTTCCTACTTCGAAGATTCTTTATTGGTTCTAGCTGAAGCTTGGCAAGAGAAAAACCCATCATTTACAATCGAAGTTTACGAAGGTCTTTTCATGACGTATTGCTACAATGATTCTAAAGGAATTGCACGCTTAGAAGAAGAGCGCGATTCACTAATCAATGCTTTCAACGAAGATTTGATCAACAACGAGGGACTTGTCCCTGTACTTTTGGTTGATACAAAAACAAAAGAAATTATTGGGACGAATATAGACGACTACACCTTTACCAATGCTAACGTTGATGAATACATTGCGCAATTGACAAAGCAAAATGACCCTATCATCATTGATTTTAAAGATGGAAATTCAAATACCTTGTATTTTGATGACAGTCCCGAGTTAAAACAACTTCAATATTTCCCATACATACAATTTTTAGTCATTGGACTCTTCGCCATTATTGGCTACCTCATCTTTAGCACGTTTAGAAAAGCAGAGCAGAATAAAGTTTGGGCGGGAATGGCAAAAGAAACAGCGCATCAATTAGGAACACCATTATCGTCATTGATGGCCTGGGTTCAACTGTTAGAGTCTCAAGGTGTAGATAAAATGGTCACCGTAGAAATGCAAAAAGACGTTGATCGTCTAGAAAAAGTTACCGATCGTTTTTCCAAAATTGGTTCAGGAGCCAAGTTAGAGGACACAGATATTTCTGCAACTGTCAGCAATGTTATGAACTATTTACGACCTCGAATTTCCGATAAGGTAGATGTAACTGTAACCACGAATGATGGACTATCCGCTATGCATAATGCATCGCTAATTGAATGGGTTGTTGAGAATATTGCAAAAAATGCAGTAGATGCCATGGAAGGAAAAGGAACCTTGGAAGTCTCAGTTCATGGTACACCAGAATGGGTTCACATTGATATCAAAGACAATGGAAAAGGAATTCCATCGAATCAATTAAAAACAATCTTTGAACCAGGTTTTTCAACTAAAAAACGTGGATGGGGATTAGGATTATCTCTCGTTAAGCGAATCGTTAAAGAATACCACAAAGGAAATGTCTTCGTACTCGAGTCCCAACAGAATGTTGGAACTACTTTCCGAATCTCTTTACCATCAAATATTTTGTAAATCCGTTGCTCTCATAGTAATGAATGATTTTACAATCACTTCTCCTACCCCTTCAACTGTTACGTGAATTAAATAAACTCCTGATGTAACTGGAATGTTTTTATTATTCACCAATAACCAATCAATGAATGTTGAAGGACTATCTTTTTTAAACGACTTGACTAACTTTCCTTGTGTATTAAAAATTTTAATCTCACAACGCTCCGGCAAATTGGTAATTTTCACACGAGTGTCCAATCTGTTTCTTTCATATTCAGAATACGCCTGATACGGGTTTGGTACCACATTGATCAAATCCAATGCACTTGTTAACTCATCTCCACTTCCAATTTCTGTCGCAATATCATCTGCATTCCATGAATACATTGGTTTACCACCATTTGGGCCGCCAGTAGGATTATCGGCATTTGAGAAATTCTTATACTCCTTATTTACTCGTAACCTAATTGTTGCGTCGGTAGACAATAAGTTTTGTGCTTGCGCTAATAATGGATTAGCCACCCATGAAATACTACTATAAACTTTTTTCTTCGCCGCTGTTTGATTTGAAGCGATATCTAGAAAGTCATTGTATAGCACATTTGTCGTGTTGTTCTCTGCATCGGATGGAATGTAAGCTGGATAATTCTCAGCTTGTAAGAATGCATTCTTTGCTTTATTCTGGAAACTAAAGACATAAAACGCGTGCATTCCTCCTAAAATAGGACTTCCATTGTTATCTGTTAAACGGCGGGTTGGATTCCAAATCATATCTGACCCATTATCAGAGACCAAAAATGAATTTTCACCAAATGCCATATATAAACGCGCACCTGATTCAACATCTATTGCATAGCCAGGGAACCATCCCATACCTGTTCCTGTTCCATCTGGGTTACCATTTTTATCCACAGATGGACTCGCTCGAAGCTCACCAGGGTTTGCCCCACCAACATTTAATGCTGCTTCACGTCCCAACTCTATTACAGGACAACGCGTCCATTTTGACTTATCAGCAGTCAAGACGATATCGACACTAGGTAACCAACTCAGTGACGACAAATTACGAGCAATACCAACACCTGGATAATTATCGTATGCAATTGGCATATAACTCCCTTGATAGCCAACCAATTTATGCGGAGCAATTCCACCTTCGAGAATTTTCGCCCAATCTTTATCCGTATCTTGATTTAATACATCTGGGTAATTACAAGGGTCCGTATAATCCAAATAGTTTGGATCCGTTGCATCTGTGCAATCATCGTCCGTTTGATCTATTGTACCATTTGTAGGATCATAATCTCCTGATCGAATCCAGTTGGTTGGATAAAAACCATCATTATCCGAAACTGCACTTAACCAACGTTTAGAACTATCCGCAAAGGTAATCGTCGCGCTAATTAAATCCGTTGTTTTTTCTTTATCATCACCCGTAGCACCTTCAGGTAAATAGTACTTATTTTGACTGATTTCTACCGAAACACCCCATTCCGGAATGATTTGTTCGTTTTCTGATTCAATTGCTCTCAATGAACTCACACTTTCCAGTAAGTTTCCTCCTTCATAGTCATATCTATTTATCACCCATTTAGCCGTATCAGCCGCATTTGATGTCGTTGGGTTATAGTCTTCAAATAAACACTCAAAATAACCATCAGCAACATTAAGCGGATCCACTACTTTTACGTTTATCGGCCCCTTTCCGTTCGCATAAACTGGATTCTCCATGAAACCATTAGAAACGATCGTATTTTTAGAATTCGAAGTCAATTCCAAATCTTGACCACCATTTCCATGGCCATCTAAACGCCTAATTAATGGACCTGAGCCATAAGCCACCATCTGAATCGTTCCATCTGCTTCAGGAGAAGGATTATGTGGAATAACCTCAATCACTTTAATTTCTCCGACTGGAGCTTTACGACTTGCGATATAATTCTTCTTTTGACCATCCAATGCCAAAGGGTCCGTTGGGTCATATGTTTTATAATTATTATATGCATACGCAATTGCTACAAAGTAATAACGCTTGAAATTCACCAATTTAGAATCACCTTGAGCAAACATATCCTGTGTGATTTCGAAGCTATGTCTGATACCTTCATTTGCTCCGTTCACACGTTCTGTTGGAATACTACCACCAAGCGCATCGTCATATTCAAAATTAATTATGCGATCAATATCATCTTCAATATCACATTGTGCCACCAACCTTGCTTTTGATGCATCTTGAAGTTCTGAAATAGACACATCATCGCCGGACAGCTGGTATATTTGATAACCTTGAAATCTATATTCTCTATCTGAATAAGCAGAAATAATAAATGGATCTCGTTCTACATATTGCTCCAAATAATTGTTTGAATTTACCGGATTTGATAATGTTAAAACCACTGAATTCTCCAACTCTTGAGCTTCCATTAAGGGTGCATGAGGAGCATCAAGCACTTTAAAACAATTTTCAAAAAGAGATTGTGCTTTATCATCTGCACGCTTCAATGCTTCCACTGATGCAAAGGGATCTCCACCTGGCGCACGTGCCCATACAACACCCACAGTAATATTATTTACAGCGCCTGGTTTTAGAATAAATGGTCCTGCCGATTGTACAAATCTTCGATCATTTGGAGGGTTTCCAGCAGTCTGCTCAGTCCACTCTGGTTGAGGAATACCGCCAGTACCCCAACCTAAAGGATCGGTATCACCCGGGAACATAAAGTCACATGGTACATTTGGATCAGCATCACTATCTGAAACGTGTCCTGAACCACCATAATAAAAACGTGTTCCATCCTTCCAATACCCTTGAAGGTAACTGTAATAATCTGCAGCAAATTGAGGATCCGTTTGACTAGGGTCAGCACCATTTGTATTGTTACTATAATACAAGAAACGTCTCATTCCATAACGCTCATTATCGATAATTGTATCGCCAAAGCCAATCCCATTCAATGCTTCACCCGGACCAATTCCAATAGCGTTATCAATGCCGTCATCATCTTGGTAGGGACCTTCAAAGAAATCAACACCTACCGCTGGTGGACTATCACCATAACCTAAATAACCTGCATTGTCCCCATCAAAATTATCCCCATTATAATAATATGCCAAACCACGATTTACATCACAGCCAACATAATCATCAAAAGGATCTCCCAACGCACCATCTGTAAAACAACCAAAATAAGTTTCGTACAACGTTTGGGTACCACGATTGATTAACTCGTAGTTATAAAATGTCATATTATTGATTTCATCATTCGACGCAAAAGAGAATGCTTGTGCACGAATTTCCATGCCGATTGGATCAGCACCAGTCTCGGAGTGAATATTTCCCTTATCATTCATTACCCACCAATAATTTAGATCGCCATACAATGATACCCTACGATCCGAAGCACAATCTTTTGTCTTATTGATATCATGCCAAGGATAATCTCCATTTTGCCAATCGTAAACGCCATCTTCATCACGATCAAAGAAAGGTGCCAAATAAAAATCCTGTCCCAATGAAATATCGCCATGAGCTGGCCAATCTTTAATCATGTTTGGCACTTCATAATCTGGAAACAAATCTGCCTGAGTTGAAGTTCCATTAGCCGCATCATCCACACCAGCTTGAAACCATGCATCAAATTCGCGAATAGCATCTTGAGTAGTTACGTAGTGTTTATCATATGCTACGCAGTTCTCAAATGTTGTTTCCGCACCTCCTTGCGACAAAGGACCTGTCCAGTAGTCTTGTCCAGCTCTATACCTCAGAGCTGCCAATTTTAACTGATTATTTGCATCCAATCCACCTAACCATAATGCAGATGTGAAAAGCGCCATAATTCCGGAATTTTTAGGCACTTCATACTGAGAATAATTCTGACCTGGTATCTGCCATAGATTCCCTCCGGTATGAACCAAAGCCTTCACGTTATTCATTTGCATAAATGTGGATGAAGAGGGAGGTGAGCAATTTGCACCCTTTACAGGAACGCTTAACCCAGGATTTTCACCCACATACATTTGTGCAATCGAAATATGGAGTATAGTAATACTTATGATTGACAGTAAGATTCTCATAGTGTAGTGTTTAAGTAAGCAATTTAGTCAAAAAATAAAACTGCTAAAAAGCTCTTGAATAAAATTCGAGCCATTTTATACCAATCCGAAGTTACTTACTTCTTTTCAAGTTCATGGACGAATTCAATCAATAAGGTTGTTATATCTTGGTATTCTAAAAAGCTCAATGCTTCATATTCATCAAATACATCGTGATAATGTTTATTTGGTCCTCTTGTATAAATGAAAAATGCAGGAACCCCTTTTTCTGTGAACCAATAATGATCAGAATTGGCAGCTGGACCACGTTTCTTTATTTCTTTCAAGAGAGACTGATTCTCATTGATTTGTTGAAGTTTTTCAAATTCTTGGTCAAAAAGTGTTGCATTGACCACGGTGATTCCATCTTCCCCACTCCCCATGATATCCAAATTAACCACAAAACGAATTTTCTTCAATTTCAAAATTGGATTTTCAACGAAGTGTTTTGATCCCACTAACCCTGCTTCTTCACCACCAAATGCCACAAACATAACGTTGAATTTCGGTGGATTCTCCTTAAAATATTTAGCCATAGTAAAAAGCATCGCCGTACCGGAAGCATTGTCGTTTGCCCCAGGAAAATAGGTGTCATTCCCCATTCTACCCAAGTGATCATAATGCGCTGTGAACAAGACCGTTTTGGCACATTTCTTTTTAGCAGGAATGTAGCCAATGACATTTTGACTTTCGTAGTTCTTTACGAGTTTTGAATCAATATTGAGCGATAAAACACCACGTTTATCAATTGCGGAGTCTTGAACTTGAAGGTATGGGTAAAAGCGTTCTTCGCGACCTACAGACCAAGTGAACTTATCATTTACCACTTCAACTACAGGTAAATAAACCGCCAATTGAGGGGCAATCTCACGTAGTAATTTAGCCGTATCGCTTGGTACAATGGTCATATCGAACAACACTGCTTCGTCACCTAATGGATTGTCCAACATCGTTGTAATAATTGAACGCATGGTATCTAAATTCAATGCTTGTTTCGCAGTAACTTCTCGAAGTTTTAGGTTACCCTTTCTTCCTACAGAACTCGGATCAATTGAAAAATCATGTCCTGCTTTAAATTGTTTCCCATCCTGCGACACTTGCATAGCACCTGGAAAGGTATTTACATCCAAATTAAAATGCTGGAAATACGACTCATTAAACGAGGCGACACCCAATTTTTCAAATTCCTGTTTTAAAAATACTGCGGCAATAGAATCTCCTTTATGGACATACCCTCTACCATGAAACTCTGGTGAACATAAGGTTTCTGTAATTCGTCTCACTTCATCAATTTGAGAAAGACTCCAAAATGAGATAAGAAACGATGCTATGAGCAATAATCTATGCATAACGGCGATTCAAAACAGCCATAAACTCGATAACACTCTCCTCTTCAGCATCCCATTCGAACTTAGAAGCCAATGCAGTTACCGTTTCTTTGGCATCCTCCATAGAAGATTTTGAATCCAAACTTTTAATCGCATCAGAAAATGATTCGCTCGATCCATCAAACAATTCATTGATGTACATCAATTTTTGATTTAATCCAAATGCTCCAACGAGTGTATCTAGCTTTGTCCCGTTGAATCTAGCATTTAATGACGTATCGG
>JBFHHS010000071.1:0-12148 GCA_041596895.1 Crocinitomicaceae bacterium
CCATCAAATTATTAAAAAATATCGTGGAGGTATGCAGTCATCAATGTATAATTCTATGGGTAAACTTTGGGGGCACAATTTAAAAGTTACTTATGATCCAAATGGAGCTGATTGGATTACTGAAGTTGTTATTCAGGATATTATTTCGGGAAGAATTAGTTTTGATTTAAAGATGGAGAAATTGGAAAAATCAGAATACAAGGAAGGAATGAAAGAATATAGGAACAGCAGAAAAGAATCTAGAAAAACAAGCAGGAAAAGAAAAAAAGAAAATCGTAAGAATAAAAAATAGAAAAAAAAAGGACTGAAATCTATCAGTCCTTTTTTTAAATTAAATCAATTTATTTTGCTCCTAACTTATCTTCAGCAGAATTTGAAACTGCAGTTTTATCTAATCTTATTTTACCACTTTCAGTAGCAATTAAAATTGTTGATTCAGCTACTTCAAGAATTTTACCATGAATCCCTCCAATAGTAACGACCTTGTCGCCTACTCCCATAGATTCTCTAAATTTCTTTAACTCTTTCTGTTTTTTCATTTGAGGTCTGATCATAAAGAAGTAGAATACTACTAAAATCAACCCCAACATTATCATTTGATTCATATCAATCTATTTATTTGGATTACCTTCTAATTACATTTGCTTTCACAATCACCTGCGTAATTGATGGGTTTGTATTTGCTACAATACGAACCGATTTGTTTAATGGCCCCGCTCCTACTTTTTCAGTATTCACATGTGCTAAAACTTTTCCTGATTGTCCTGGTTGAATTGGTTCTTCAGGATATTCTGCAACCGTGCAAGAACAAGATCCTTTCACCTCACCAATTACTAATGGATATTCTCCAGTATTTGTAATTGTGAATTTAGCTGTAATAACCTCTCCTTTTAACACATCTCCTGCATCAAAAACAGTCTCAACTTCCATTGTTGTTTTATTTCCAATTTCAACGTTAGTCCCGCCTCCACAAGAAGCTAAGATTAACAATGACATTAGAACAAATAAATATTTCATTTTTTTAACTTTTTAAGCCTCTACCGACTTTATTAATTTTCCCATCTTTTTCCAATCGAGAAATCGCTTTATCCAACACACCATTAATGAAACCATTACTTTTAGGCGTACTATAAAATTTTGAAATCTCAATGTATTCATTCAACGTTACTTTGGTTGGAATATTATTGAAAATTTGCAACTCTGTAATAGCCATTTTCATTAAAATAACATCCATTTTAGCGATTCGATCTAACTCCCAATTGGCTGTCAGTTCATCGATAAGAGTTTCATTTTCTTTATCCAGAACGATAGATTTTCTCAATAACTCACGAACAAATGTCAATTCATCATCTTTATCCTTATACAAAGGTAAAATTGAAGCATCTTGACCTTCTTCAAATGATTTAATTGTTTTCACCACCATTGCACAAGCTAAATCGATGTCATCAATCCAGTGAATATTACTGTCCTCAAAATGGCTATAAAGAATCTCTGAATTAGCAATTTCTGACTTAAATAAGGCAATAGCAAAGGCCTTGTCTTCTTCAAATCCAGAAACATCATTATTCATATATGAGTCATAAACTTCACTTTCTCTTATTTGAGTGTAAATTTTACGAAACATTTCTTGATTCTCATCTCCAACCCAATTTACCTTTCGTTGCTCAGATAACACACGTAACGTTGGTTGTTTTTCTAGTATTTCGATAATCGCGTTATCTACTAACTTTCTATTAGGATTAACATCCTCATCTGTAGTAAAAATCTTCTTTTTACTTTCTTCCATACGAAATTCACCGATCGATTTCAATTCAGAAAATGTCAGTAAAAAATAGATGTAAAGGTCATATATTCTCTCTAAAGAATTCAATGTTTCCTTTTCAATCTTTCCGTACTCCTCATCTTTCGATTGGAAGAATGCGTAAAGCGACTGAAGTACTTTTATTCTTAAATGGCGTCTATTGAGCATTGAATCTTATAAAGGTAGTTTCACTTTTCCCATAGCTGAAATACGTTCTTCAGCCATTTTATTTGCAATTTGATACGTCGGTACGTTTTCATCTTTTGAACGCTTCACAATATTGTGAATTGTTGTATAAATTTCCTCCGCTTTACCCATTGCCCATTCAGAAGACAAACCTTTCACTTCAGAATAACAGTTAATCACACCTCCAGCATTTAACGCGAAATCAGGAGCATAAATCATCCCTTTTTCCATCACAGCTCTTCCGTGAATATCTTCTTGTTGAAGTTGGTTATTTGCAGCACCGGCAATAATAGAACACTTCAAACGACTTAATGTTTCATCGTTCACTGTTGCTCCTAAAGCACATGGCGCATAAATATCCATGTCCAAATCGTAAATATCATTCAATCCAATCACTGTAGCACCGTACTGCTCCGCAACACGTTTCAAAGATGGTTCATGAATATCAGAAATATAAACTTTAGCACCTTCTTCTGTAAGCGATTTAACGAGGTATTCACCAACATGTCCAACACCTTGAACTGCTACAACTTTCCCAGCGAGTGAATCTGACCCGAACTGATGATTAGCACAAGCCTTCATCCCCATGTAGGTACCATAAGCTGTTACGGGAGATGGGTCTCCACTTTTACCAGGTAAACCAACTACATGTTCTGTTTCCATTCCAACGTAAGTCATATCCAAAGGATTAATCCCCACATCTTCAGCCGTAATATACTTTCCAGCTAAACTGTTTACAAACTTTCCGAACCTTCTAAATAAAGCTTCAGACTTCATAGATCGAGCATCTCCAATAATAACTGCCTTACCACCTCCAAGGTTCAACCCTGAAATTGAATTCTTATAAGTCATACCACGCGACAAACGTAAAACATCATTCAATGCTTCCATTTCGTTGTTATACTGCCACATACGAGTTCCACCCAATGCTGGTCCTAAAGTAGTGTTATGTACTGCGATGATAGCTTTTAAGCCTGTGTCGTTATCGTTACAAAAAAGTAACTGCTCATGATTGTATTTGCTCATTTGAGCAACTACTGGATTTTCTGCGAGGTTCGTGTCCTCAATATTTTTTACTTCAAACATACGTATGATAATGTTTTCTCAAGTGTATTATATACTTTTACAACGTCATGTAAAAGAGCGTGGCAAAAATAGGAAATTATCGGATGAAGTCACTTAGCTACCTCAACAAATATTTCATAAAATACAAATGGAGATTCCTATTAGGGGTGTTATTCATTATTGGAAGCAACTGGTTTAAAGTCGCAATGCCTGAATATTTCGGCGATTTTACTGATGAATTAACCAAATGGGATTCTTCAAAACCTACTGACGAAGTCATGTTTGTTGCGCTAAAAGCAGGGGGAATTATCCTACTTTTAATTTTAATCTCAGGTTTTTTCCTCTTTTTAACTCGTCAAATGATCATTATTATGTCGCGTTACATCGAATACGACCTCAAAAATGAAATCTATACGAAGTATCAAGAATTGAGCTATTCATTCTACAAAAAGAACAATACAGGCGATTTAATGAATCGTATTTCAGAGGATGTATCGAAAGTTCGTATGTATTTAGGTCCGGGAATCATGTATTCCATCAACCTTATCGCATTGAGTATTTTGGTTATCCGAAACATGATCAGCATCAATGGCTACCTAACAATAATTGTGCTCGTACCCCTTCCTTTGATGTCCTTTATAATTTACAAAGTTGCTAATCGCATAGGTAAATTAAGTACTGAAGTACAAAAAGAGCAATCTCACATGTCTACCATGGTTCAAGAAACCTTCTCTGGAATTCGTGTTATAAAGGCATATGGGAGACATCATGAAATCAATGAACAACTTTCAAAATCTGCCGAAGACTATAAAACGAAAAGCATGCGACTCGTATTGACCAATGCATTGTTCATGCCTACAATCTTTATTCTAATTGGGATAAGTACCATTCTGTGCATCTATCTAGGTGGTCGGTTATACTATGATGGAGACATTTCACAAGGAGGTATTTTAAAGTTCATTTTTTACGTGAACATGTTAACTTGGCCTTTTGCTTCTGTGGGTTGGGTTTCTTCATTGATTTCAAGAGCCGCAGCAAGCCAAACGAGAATCAATGAATTCCTTAAACAGGAAGCAGAAATCGTGAATACAAATCAGGATGAATTTGATTTTGATGGAACCATTGAATTTGTTAATGTAAGTTTCACCTATCCCAACTCAAAAATTGAAGCCATAAAAAACCTAAGCTTTAAGCTCAACAAAGGCGAATCACTTGGTATTGTAGGTAGGACTGGCTCAGGGAAATCGACTATTTTGAAACTTATCATGCGTCAGATAGAGCCAACTTCTGGACAAATATTAATTAATGGGATTGACATTAAGGAGATTAATTTAAATCATTTTAGAGATCAAACAGGAATTGTTCCTCAAGATGTCTTTTTGTTCTCCGATTCGGTCAAGAACAACATACTTTTTGGAAGTAAAAACAACAAAGAGTCCGACGAAGCTATTGAAAACGCTGCAAAAGAAGCATACGTCCACCACAATATTATTGATTTTAAAGACGGCTATGACACCTTACTAGGCGAACGTGGAGTAAATTTAAGCGGAGGACAAAAACAACGTGTTAGTATTGCGCGCGCATTGATTCGAAACCCAAAACTTCTAGTGCTCGATGATTGTTTATCTGCCGTTGACACAGAAACTGAAGACATTATTTTATCGAATTTGAAAAAACGCCAAACGACATCAATTGTTGTGAGTCACCGTATCTCTTCATTGCGAAATACAACACGTATAATCAATATTGACCATGGAATAATCATTGAACAAGGAACGCATTCAGAATTAATAGAATTGAATGGCACTTATGCCGAATTATATAAGAAACAACTCGCTGAAGACACAGAATAAATAGGCACTTGATGGATTCAAAAAAAAACATCATATTTGTCTACACACAACATTAAAAGAACAAAGGTTATGGATTACGAAAAGAATGATGAAGTATATTCTAAAGTGGTTAGAGCTGGAAAAAGAACCTATTTCTTTGATGTCAAATCAACAAAAGGGAACGAACTTTACATTACTTTAACAGAAAGTAAAAAAACCTTTGTTGACGGGAGAGAATCCTATCAAAAACACAAAATATTCTTATACAAAGAAGACTTTGAAAAGTTTTCAGATGGATTTACTGAGACGATTGAGAAAATTAAAGAATTAAATGCAACAGGCAATTATAAAACAGAGAGCTACACTGATTCTGAAACAGTTAATGAAGTTAGCTTTGACGATTTATAAGACTAAAAACACCTGTATTTAATCCTGTTATTTCTTTTCAACATTGTATCAACAATTTTGAAGTTGATAACTACTCACATTATTAGTACGCATTAAATTCGATTTGGCGTATCTTTATAGTTCAATACAACAATAAATGGGGAAAATTATTGCGATCGCGAATCAGAAAGGTGGAGTTGGAAAGACAACTACTGCAATAAATCTGTGTGGATGTTTAGGAGTTCTTGAATACAAAACTCTACTCGTTGATGCTGACCCGCAGGCAAATGCCACTTCAGGCGTTGGACTTGACCCAAACAACACAAAAAACATTTATGATTGTTTGATTAACGACGTAAATCCAATGGATTTAATCATTAGTACAGACAATCCTAACCTAGATATTCTTCCATCTCATATCGATCTTGTAGGTGCAGAACTTGAAATGATTAACCTCCCGAACAGAGAGCATATGCTTAAGTTTGCGCTAGATAAAATCAAAGATCAATACGATTATATTATAATAGATTGCTCACCTTCTCTTGGATTAATTACGGTTAACTCGCTTACAGCAGCTGATTCAGTTATTATTCCTGTTCAATGTGAGTATTTTGCTTTGGAGGGATTAGGTAAATTATTGAACACTATCAAAATTGTACAGGGAAGATTAAACACCTCACTAGAAATAGAGGGAATCTTGTTAACGATGTACGATACTCGTTTAAGATTAGCTAATCAAGTTGTTGAGGAAGTTAAAATGCATTTTCAAGAAATTGTTTTTGACACCGTAATTCATAGAAACACAAAATTAGGAGAAGCTCCTAGTTTCGGAGAAACAATTATTATGCATGATGCCGCAAGTAAGGGTTCTGTGAACTACCTAAACCTTGCACGTGAAATTCTTCAAAAGAATGACGCTACGAATATTTCAAACGACGATAAACAAATTAAAATAAGCGATGAGCTCTAACACAAAGAAGCGTTCAGCACTTGGAAAGGGATTAAGTGCATTGTTAGAAAACGCTGACACAGATATCACATCTGCAAGCGGAGATGGAATAGTTGGTTCTATTTCGACACTACCTATTACGAGTATTGAAGCGAATCCATTTAATCCACGAACAAATTTTGAAAAAGATGCGTTAACGGAATTGAGCAATTCAATAAAAACACACGGCATCATTCAACCTTTAACGGTAAGAAAGTTAGGCCGAGATAAATATCAATTAATTTCAGGTGAACGACGTTTTAGAGCATCTCAACTTGCTGGTTTAACTGAAGTCCCTGCTTACGTTCGTATTGCAAATGATCAAACCATGCTAGAAATGGCATTGGTAGAGAATATTCAACGTGAAGATTTAAATCCAATTGAAGTAGCCCTATCCTACTCTCGACTTATTGAAGAGTGTGATTTAACTCAAGATCAGTTGAGCCAAAAAATTGCAAAAAGCAGATCAAGTATTACAAATCACCTAAGGTTATTAAAGTTACCTATTGATATCCAAGCTGGGGTTCGTTCAAAGCAAATTACAATGGGTCATGCAAGAGCATTGGTTTCTGCAGGAGATGAAGCAACACAAGTTGACTTATACAATCGCGTAATCGCTGAAAAGCTTTCTGTTAGAGATATCGAGGCGATTTTAAGAGGTGAACAGCTTTCTACTTCTGTCCCAAAAGAAGCACGTGGTAGCTCTACCGTAAAAGTGAACATCTCTGAAAATGAATACGTTTTTAAAGAACACTTAAGCGATCAACTGGCAACAAAAGTTGAAATCAAAAAAACGCCAAAAGGACCTGGTAAAATCATCGTGAATTTCGATTCAGACAACGATTTGAATCGTATCATGGAATTATTGAATAAATAATGAAGCTTCTCCTAGCAGTCTTATTATTGCAGGTATCATGCGTGTTTGCGCAATCGAACGCTTTTGAAAATAGCTTCTACAGCAACTTCACTCTGGAAACAGAACCTACAGAGATTACTGACTCTGTAAAACCACACTCCATTAGAAAAGCCGTAATTTTATCCGCATGTCTACCAGGTGCAGGACAAGTATACAATCATTTGGCAATGCCTAAGGGTAAGAAAAAAGCGTTTTGGAAAGTCCCATTAATTTACGCCGGACTTGGAGCATCGACATACTTTTTAATTACAAACCAACAAACTCAAAAAGAGCTCAAACAAGAGTATACAAATCGTATTGAACTAAAACCGGGAGCTGCAGAATGGGCGGGATATGACGATCAAGGAGTATTAACGCTATATAATCAATATTTAAACTGGAGGGATTTATCAATCGTAGCAGTTGGTATCGTATACCTATTGCAAGTTACAGACGCGGGAGTTGAGGCACACTTTGTGAATTTTGACGTTTCGGAAGACCTTTCTATGGGATTCGACCCTGTTATTTTAGACTATCGGACACCCGGCTTGAAACTCTCGCTTAATTTTCGTTAAAAGTCTTGTCTACTCTGCTTAAAACTGTACTTTTGTTTTAATTCTAATCACCATGAATATAGCTTTAATTGGATACGGGAAAATGGGTAAAACCATTGAGGATATAGCCATCTCTAGAGGACATCAAATTGTTGGAAGGAGTGATAGTAAAAATCCGATCACAAGTTTAGACTTTTCAAAAATTGATGTAGCCATAGAATTTACGGTTCCCCATTTGGCTGTTCAGCATATCGAATACTGCATAGATCGAAATGTACCGGTTATTGTAGGTACAACTGCCTGGAGCGACCAATTACCACATGTAAAAGATTATGTCACTAAAAATGAAGGTGCACTACTCTATGCTTCGAATTTTAGTATTGGTGTGAATATCTTTTTTGATATTAATCGACGTTTAGCCAAATTGATGTCAAACAACCCTGAATATAAACCAAGTGTGGATGAAATTCATCATTTGGAAAAAATAGATGCGCCATCTGGTACTGCTGTTTCTTTAACGAATGATATGATGCTAGAAAATGACAATTTTTCGTCTTGGGTGCATCAAGAAAACACAAAACCAAACACTTTAGAAAATCAAATAGCTGTTACTTCATTCCGTAAGGATGGTGTTCCTGGTACGCATCAGATTACCTATGAATCTGACATCGATAAAATTGAAATAATACATACTGCTAAAAACCGTCAAGGATTTGCATTAGGAGCTGTTATCGCAGCTGAATGGATTGCCAATAAGAAAGGAATCTTTACAATGCAAGACGTCATCAACTTATAACCTATGAACATTTTATATTTTTACCTGTTTTTACTTATTCATCCTTACCTTTCATTGTGGTTCATTAGCTTTAAACAAGCTGACAGAAAATCATGGGAAGCATTAATTCCCCTTTACAATTACTTTGTTGCTTTTAAATTAGGTGCAAAGAAACCTTGGTGGTCCTTATTAATGATTGTGCCTGGCGCACATTTGGTAATGTGGTCTGTTGCTAACACGTCTTACATTAGACGCTTCGGATATTTTTCACTTGTTGATACTTTGCAAGGTGTATTTTTCCCTTATGTCATCATGGCGAAAATTGCAAAAGACAAGGATCCTATTTTACCAGAAACTAACTGGGCAAACTCTAAAGAAATGGGAGATCGTGAATGGGGTGATCACTTAGCATTGTTTTTGGCTTTACCTATTATCGGTCATGTGATTGCACTAGGAATCGGAGCAGTTACACGTCATCAACCTGGAAAGAAATCCAAAGTAAAAGAATGGGGAGACTCAATTATTTTCGCCCTGGTTGCAGCAAGTATTATTAGAACATACGTTTTTGAACCATTTCAAATTCCAACAGGTTCTATGGAGAAGACATTACTTGTGGGTGATTTTCTTTTTGTAAATAAACTTGCATACGGTCCTAAAGTACCTGTAACACCACTCTCTTATCCTTTGGTGCACAACACAGTTCCTTGGGTTAATATCAAATCATATACAGGATTAGAAACTTCAAATTACACAAGACTTCCAGGTTTCTCAGAAGTAACGAGAAATGATGTTGTTGTTTTCAATTACCCTTCAGGTGACACCGCAGTTTATGATCCGAGAATGCCTAATGGGTTAATGGGACATGATTATCATGGGATTGTTCTTGAAGAAGCAAAATACTATTGGAATAAATCATTTCAAGAGAACAATGCAGGCTTAATGCAGAAATTCACGGAAATTGCAACTGGTACGAATGAAGAAATTAACATTCAGTATTATAATACATTTGGGCACTACTTCTTAAACGATATCGATTATTGGAAAGATGTTGCACGTGACAAAATTGCTGAAGGGGTTACATATTCTTCGGGGGGTATGTCTTTAGAAATGCCAGATCGTATCGAACATTACGGAGTTATTTACCGACCAGTTGACAAAAGAGAAAATTACATCAAGCGCTGTGTTGGAATTCCAGGAGATTGGCTCGAAATTAAAGACGCTCAATTGTATGTGAATGATAAGAAAGCGATTATACATGAATTTCAAAACTTGAAGTATTATGTCGATTCAATTTTACTTCCTACAGATGCTAGAATGTTAGAAAAATACGGACTAGAAAGACATCGTGGAGGTGTAGAAAATGGAGATTACTATTTAGAGAATGGACGTCAAGTGATGCATTTAACGTCTTCTGAATTGAAAAAGTTGAAAAAAGATTTCCCAGCAGCTCAATTTCATGTTGATGTTATACCTAATTCTTCCGAAAACATGACGGTTTTCCAAAAAATTGAAAATCTTAGAGTTTTCCCTAAGGATACCAGCATAAATAATAACATTACAAATTTCAATAAGTTCCAAATTCCGTTTAAAGGACAAACGATTAAACTAACTCCAGAAAATATTGCTTGGTTTAGAAGAATCATCACGGCATATGAAGGTCATACTTTAGTTGAAAAAGGAAATGAAATCATTATTGACGGTAAACCAACTAAAGAATATACTTTTGCCATGAACTATTATTGGTTAATGGGAGACAATCGTTATAAATCAGCGGATTCGCGTATTTGGGGATTTGTTCCTGAAGATCATGTTGTCGGTAAAGCATCCATGGTATGGTTTTCTAAAGATCCATTGCAAGGGATTCGTTGGGAAAGATTATTTAACGTTATTAAGTAATGATTCCAATTTTGCCTACCTCCTATTTCGGAAGTATCGCATACTTCAAGGAACTTGCTAAGCACGATCATGTTCAGCTTGAAGCTAAGGAGCATTTCCCGAAACAAACATATCGAAACAGATGTGATATTGTAGGTGGAGATGGAATCATGTCACTTTCTATACCTACGAAGCGTTCCAAAGGTTCTAAAACACCTACAGATGAAGTTGTACTGTCCGACGAAGAGAATTGGAGAGTTAGACACTGGAGATCGATAACTAGTGCATACCAATCAGCAGCATATTTCGATTATTACAGTATTGAAGTGGAAGAATTACTTTTCTCAAAAGAGCATAGTTTACTGAATCTTAATACTGAAATAACACAGCGCGTTATTACTTGGTTGGATCTTGACACTAAATTAACGTATAGTGATGAGTTTCAACCTATCTTAGAAGATGACTTAAGAATAACTTTAACTGCAAAAGATTCATTTCAAGACATAAAGAAAGCGCCATACATTCAGGTATTCCCTGGGTCAGAAAACATCAAAGAAAGCCTATCTATTTTAGATGCTATTTTCTGTGAAGGACCAATGGCCCGTAATTTGCTTGTATCAAGACATTAATTTTATAGATTATAAACACTTATGAAAATCTTTACTCTAATCGCAATAACGCTATTCTCAGCACAATTATTATCCGCTCAAGAGAAGCTAACCATCGGTTTCTACAATGTAGAAAATCTATTTGACACGTTAAAAACAGAAGGAAATAACGACAATGAATTTTTACCTGAGGCGGATCGAGAATGGAATACTCAAAAATATTTTGAAAAAATCTCGCATATCAATAAAGTGATTGAGACAATGCAACGCCCTGTCATTATGGGAATTTGCGAAATTGAGAACGAATCCGTAG
This sequence comes from Crocinitomicaceae bacterium, assembly GCA_041596895.1. Lineage (GTDB taxonomy): Bacteria > Bacteroidota > Bacteroidia > Flavobacteriales_D > Crocinitomicaceae > UBA4466. Next base: position 11,280 of record JBFHHS010000071.1, read on the forward strand.
TTCGAGACATAGTAAAAGGAGGAAGTTTCAAAGGAACTCATGGAGTCGTTCACTTTGAGAGTATGGATCAAAGAGGAATTGATAATGCCATAATTTATGATAGTACAAAATTAACAATAGCTGAGTCGGGAATTGTACGTTTTGATATGCCAGGTGAATCATCACCGAGTAGAGACATTCTTTGGACAAAATTTCATTGTGGAACAGACACTGTGCTTGCAATGGTAAATCATTGGCCAAGTCGATACGGTGGTCAAATCGAAAGTGAACCGAAGCGTTTGGTTGCGGCTTATGCAGCGAAGGAGTTTATCGACTCTATCATTAGAATTAACCCAAAAATGAAAATTGTATTCATGGGAGATTTGAATGACTACCCAGAGAACAAAGGGCCTCAAATAATTGCTGAAGTCCTAAAACCTATGATAACTGCAGAATCAGGTAAATTTGGTGGGTCTCATAACTACCGTGGAGAGTGGAATGTTTTGGATCACATTTATGTTTCAAACTCCTTCCTTAAAAATAAAGGAATGCGCATTATGAAAAAATCAGGTGAAATTCATTCGGATGAATACCTGCTAGACACCTACAAAGGAAATATTGTACCGTTTAGAACTTATGGTGGAAGAAAATACTTGGCTGGTTATTCTGACCACTTGCCAGTAACAGTTAATTTCTCTTTTTAGTTTGACTTATTTACACCGAATTAAGTTGCAAAAAAAATCAATGTAATCTAGAGTGATTCAGGCTTCTTCCGGGAGGGTTAATTGCGTTTTAATTTAATCAACCCCATATAAATCAGGGATATTCAAAGTATTCAACTACCTTTGTGAGAACATATAAAACGTTGCATGACATTTAAAGAACTCGGG
>JBFHHS010000072.1:0-12090 GCA_041596895.1 Crocinitomicaceae bacterium
CGATCCACTTTCTTAATTACCCCATCAATTAGTGGTACAAGAATTTCTTTTTCGCCGTTCATTATTTGTAATAATGGATTTACTTTTAAATCAATAACTAGCGCAAGTGTTCCAATATCTCCATGAACCTCATCCATTACTTTGAACCCCATGACTTCGTGATCATAAAAATGTAGACCCTCCAATTCTGGTAAAATCTCAGCAGGCAAGTAAACGTTCTTACGAAGTAATTTTCGCGCACTAAGCTCATCCTTTACCCCTTCAAGTTTTACCGCAGCAAACCCCTTGTTTTTGAGCTTAATGGATTCTATAAAGAAAGGAGTAAGATTATCGCCAAGATCGATAAAAATGGCATCGAGTGATGCATAATCATTTGGATTAGTAACATCCAAAAACAGCGAAACTTCACCTTTAAATCCGTGAAGTTTCGCTATATATCCTAAATGAAAGCAATCTGCTTTGTTCATTTAATCTTTTTTAATTACTCTGCTGCTGGAGTTTCATCTGCAGGAGCTTCTGGAGTTGCCTCTTCTGCTGCTGGAGTTTCTTCTGTTGCTTCAGTTGCTGCTTCCTCTACTGGAGCCTCTTCAACTTCTGGAGTATTTTTCGCTTCAATTTCTTTAGCTCTCGCTGCAGAAACTTCTGCTTCAGCTTGTAATTTATCTGCTGCTGCTTTCTCTGCTGCTTTAGATAAACCTGTTGATTTCGCTTCAATTTTAGCTGCTTTTTCTTCTACCCATTTAGCAAATTTCTCTTCTACTTGAGCTTCGTTTAAAGCACCTTTAGCGATACCTTTAATTAAGTGATTCTTATAAAGAACACCTTTGTAAGATAAAATCGCTCTAGCTGTATCAGTCATCTCAGCACCAACTTGTACCCAGCTTAAAGTCTTATCAAAATCGATATCAATTGTTGCTGGATTTGTGTTTGGATTGTAAGTTCCTAATTTTTCGATGAAACGTCCATCTCTTTTCGCTCTGCTATCTGCAGCTACGATGTGGTAAAATGCTTTTCCTTTTTTACCGTGTCTTTGCAATCTAATTTTAGTTGCCATAATTGTTTTACAATATAGGGTACAAAACCCCGATTTATAAATTTATTTAATCCTGCCTTCTCGAGACAGGTCTGCAAAGATACTACTAAAATCATTAAAACCATCTGTTTAACTCTTTTTTTCTCTTCAAATTGAATCCCTTTCGGCTCAACCGCTGTTTTCGATTAAGAATATTTAACTTCATTGCCGAAAATAAACCCATCAACTATGGTAAAATCTTTAAGAATTATAGGTTTCCTCCTCACCCTCCTTGCCTTTAACAGTTTGGCTCAAGAAATTAAAAACAACTCAAGTCTTGAACTTCGCGAAATTATGAAAGGCGATGATTTTATTGGACACCAACCCTCAAACATTCGTTGGAATCAAGATGGATCAAAAATATTATTCAACTGGAACCCAGAAAACAACCCAGGCGATCTTGAATATTATTATAACTTACAAAGCAAACAAACAGTCAAGGTTGATTCGGAATTCTATCAAAGGGAAAGCGCGTTTCATACAACTTCGTATTTTTCTGAATTTGGTGATCTAATTCGTTTTAACCCTAAAACAAAAACAAAATTAAAAGTTGTTTCGATGCATAACGACATTCGAAACGTGCAAGAATTTCAAGAGCTTGTTTATTTTCAAATAAATTCAGCTTTCTACTCATATAACAAATCGACGGGTGCTATTGTGCAATTGGTTGACTTCGTAAAAGGTGAAGAAAAGAAGGAGACTAAGACACAATTAAACGCGATGGAACAAGAAGAATTGATTCTTTTTCAATTTCATCAAGACAATCAAGAAAGAGAAGATTGGATTAATCAAGCGTCTTTCACTACAAAAGAACCAAAAACAATTTATTACCCGAAAGGGACGATTAGCAATATTCAAGGAACGAATGATGGTAACTTCATCATATTTCGAACGAATGAATATCCTGACCTACCTAAAACACACGTCGAGCATCACATTTCTTCTGATGGGCATTCCTACATTCAACATGCGCGCTCCAAAGTATCTGATCAAGATCCAAACCATCAACTAGGCGTTTACAACATCAAGAATGATTCTGTTTATTACATCGATTTCTCATCATTAAAGGACATTAGAAGAAAACCAGCATATCTAAAAGATTACAACATAGATGGCGACTATGAAGTCGACAGGAACATCATTATGCATGAAATTCAGTTTGCTAAAGATGGTTCCAATAATGCTGTTGATATTCGTAGCTACGACAACAAGGACCGTTGGATTGTATCAATAAATTTTGAAACGGGAGAGATAAGCACTTTGGAACATCAACATGATGAAGCTTGGATTGGAGGTCCAGGTATTTCAAATTGGAATATGGTGCCTGGGACCTTAGGGTGGTTAAACGATAATGAAACGCTATTTTTCCAATCCGAAGAGGCCGGATACTCACATCTATTTACGTATCATATTAAAACTAAAAAGAAAAAACAGTTAACATCAGGTGCCTGGGAAGTGCACCACGTTCAATTAAGTAACGATGGCTCAAAATTCTTTATTCACGCGAATAAGACACACCCCGGAAACCGCGGATTCTACCACTTTAATATTCGTAACAATCAATTGATTCCGATTTTAGAAAATGACGGAAATTATGAAGTTACGGTTTCTCCAGATGAAAAAACATTAGCCATAAGATATTCCTATAAAAACAAACCATGGGAATTGTATTTCGCATCAAATAAGACGAACACCAGTTTAACTCAAATAACAAAATCAACAAGCGATGCATTTGACAATTATGAATGGTATGCTCCTCCGGTGAAATCGTTTAAGGCAAAAGATGGAACATTAATCAACGCTCGTGTATATGCCCCTGAAGAATCACGAAAGAATGGAGCTGCTATAATCTTCGTACACGGTGCAGGATACTTGCAAAACGCACATAACTTTTGGAGTGGGTATCATCGAGAATATATGTTTCACAACTTCCTACGCGACAATGGATTTACAGTTTTAGATATTGATTATAGAGCAAGTAAAGGATACGGTCGCGATCACCGAACAGGAATATATCGTCACATGGGAGGCTTGGATTTATCGGACCACATAGATGGGAAACAGTTCCTTATTGACTCTCTTGGAATTGATCCTAATCGTGTGGGTATTTATGGCGGGTCTTATGGAGGATTCATCACTCTTATGGCCTTACTTACAGAACCTGGAGAATTCAAAGCAGGAGCTGCAATTCGTTCTGTCACAGATTGGGCACATTACAATCATGAATACACCAGTAACATTTTAAATTATCCTGGAACAGACCCCAGGTCATATAAAAAAAGTTCTCCGATTTATTTTGCTGAGAACCTTGAAGACCGATTACTAATATTGCACGGAATGGTTGACGATAATGTTCAATTTCAAGATGTCGTGCGATTGTCACAACGTTTTATTGAATTAGAAAAAACAAACTGGGAACTAGCCGTTTTTCCCGTTGAAGCACATGGATTCACACGCTCAAGTTCATGGAATGATGAATACCGAAGAATATACGAACTGTTCTATGAAACATTAATTTTGAACAAATAATGGAAGTTAGAGAACTAAAAAGCAAAGCAGAAATGTTAGAGAATCTAGCAATTCTAAATGAAGTATATCCAAATCTGACTTTTGACGAGTACAGTAAAGAATTGGACGACATGCTTCCGCATAATTACGGTCAAGTTGCTATTTATGATGGTGAAAACTGCTTGGGCTTAACTGGATATTGGATTGGAACTAAACTGTGGTGTGGAAAGTATCTGGAATTGGATAATGTGGTCATTTCAAAAAAATACCGTTCGAAAGGAGCTGGAAAGGTGCTGTTTGAATTCATGCAGAAAAAAGCAGAAGATGAGCTTTGCACAATGATAGCCCTTGATTCGTATTCTGACAATTTCAAAGCACATAAGTTCTTCTATGGGCAAGGATTTGTTCCTAGGGGATTTCATTTCATCAACATATTGAATAAACTAGGCGTTCGATAAAATAATGGGTAAACAAAGATTACGGTTTAACATACTATTCATACCGTTCAAATAATACCCGTTAAAAATTCAGCTAATTTTCTTAATTTAGAAACTCAAGCTAGAACTATAAACTTATGAAAAATGTAATTACCCTGTTGGCGTTAACCGTCAGCTTATCTCCATTTGCTCAATCTGAATCTGCGACGAATTGTCACAAAAGAAATTCTTTTAGCGCAAACCAACTAAAGAGCAATGCACTTACAGTGGCACAGATTGCGGAAACAGAGCGATATGATGTGCACTACTACGACCTTGATATTTCAATGGACAACCTTTCAACTGATGTTGCAGGAACTGGTGAAATTCATGGAACTGCAAACGAAACTTTAGACAGTGTATTATTTGAATTATTTAGCACTTTTAATGTATCAGACATTCGTTTAAACGGCGTAACTACACCATACAACCGTGTAGGTTCGTATATTAAAGTACCAGTTAACTTAACAACAGGACAATCTTTTAAAATTGCTGTAGATTATGACGGGACACCTCCAAACGGGGCTACAAACCCATTAGGCGGAGCAGGAATGACTAATGATTCATCACCTTCATGGGGAAATCAAGTTACATGGTCATTGTCTGAACCATTTTCTGCCTATGAATGGTGGCCTTGTAAACAATCATTAACAGATAAAGCGGACAGTGTTGGAATAAAAATAACGGTTCCAAATTCATGTAAGGCAGGCTCTAATGGTGTTTTAGAAAATGTTGTTGATTTAGGAAACGGAACCTCTCGTTACGAATGGAAACACAGACATGCCATTGATTATTATTTGGTTTCTGTTGCCGTTGCTGAATATGTTGAATATAATGTTTTTGCAAACCCAGCAGGATCAACTTCGCCAGTATTAATTCAAAACTATATTTATAACAACCCAGCGACATTGCCTAATTTTCAAAATGATATTGATGAAACAGTAGATTTCATTGAGTTATTTGCAGATCTATACGGACCATATCCTTTTCAAGACGAAAAATACGGGCATTGTATGGCGCCACTTTCAGGAGGAATGGAACATCAAACAATGACAACACAAGGCTGGTTCGCTAAAGGATTAACCGCTCATGAACTCGGTCACCAATGGTGGGGAGATAATGTAACATGTGCTTCTTGGGCAGATATTTGGGTAAATGAGGGATTCGCATCTTACAGTGAGTATTTGATGTTAGAAGATTTATATCCAGCGGAAAAAGATCAGCACATGACAGATGTACATAGCAACGTAATGTCTCAACCAAATGGTTCAGTATGGGTAGAAGATAGTTTAAATGAAAACAGAATATTTAGTGGCCGATTAACTTACGATAAAGGAGCAGCAATTCTACACACATTTAGATTCTTAATGAATGATGATGTTGCTTTTTTCAACGCCCTGAAAAACATTCAGACGGATTTTACAGACGGTACAGCTTTAGGAGTAGACATTAGAGATTACTTTGAAGCTGCTTCAGGAGTTAATTTTGACGCTGCATTCAACGAATGGTATTTTGGAGAAGGTTATCCAACCTATTCTGCCACTTGGAATACTTCAGGGACAGATTTATTGTTAAACATCACCCATAGTACTTCTAGTACTACGCCTGCATTTACAAATCCAATTGAAATTCAATTTTCAAGATCTGCAATGGCTGACACTACTATTCGATTTAATATTATTGGAAACAATGATGTATTCACGATTCCGAATATGGGGAATGTTACGAACATATCTGCAATCGACCCAAATAATTGGATTATTAATAAAGTGGGAACCATCACACACGATGTTAACGCAACTGCAGGAATCAATGAAGAACAACAAGAATATTACGCTGTTTATCCGAATCCAACAACAGGGAATGTTTCTATATCCACAGGATCGAATGGTCTTAATACAGTGGTTCTACTAGATTCCAGAGGAAGAATTATTGAAACAACAGACTTTGAAAATAGTGTTGTACTTGATCTGTCAAATGAACAGGACGGACATTATATCATTCAAATGACGAACGACAAGGGAGAAAAACGAATTAAAACAATTGTAAAGCATTAGGAAGTACAATTGCAATCCTTTGCCTTAAGGCATTTAGCGCAAACGATAAAAATATTATCAGTGAATTTAGGGGAGACAACATATTGTTTCCCCTTACTGTTTATTGTAGTTAATGAGTCAAATTCTTCTTTTGCTTCAATCGTAATTTCATCTTGAATCGATAAGCCTATTTTATCGACATATTGCAAGAATTCAGATGAGTTATCTTTTACTGCGATTATCTTCACCACATCTCCTGCTTGCGCTTCGGAAAGAATTTTACGGAAAGGAATAACAATTTCTCCATCTGCATTGGGAATGGCATCACCGTGGGGATCAAATTCTGGAAAATCAAGAAATTGATCCAAGCGATTGATTAGCTTCTGGGAATGAATGTGTTCCAACTCTTCTGCTAATTCATGAACCTCATCCCATGAAAAATCTAATTTCTCCTGTAAAAATGTTTCCCATAATCGGTGGCGACGAATCACCATCATTCCAGACTTCTGCCCCACTGGCGTTAATGAAATCTTACCGTATTTCTCATAATTCACTAAAGTTTTTGCCTTTAGCTTGCGAACCATATCACTTACAGTTGCCGGTTTAACATCTAAATACGACGCCAATTTATTTACTCCAACCTCATCTTTCCCCTCCTCAAAGGTGGTTAATTGAACAAGTGCTTTTAAATAATTCTCTTCTGTAAATGATAACATAAATCAAATGTAAAAAAATATTATCTAAAATAATTTGTTAGACCTATCTAACTTTTATAATTTTGCAAACAAAAACACATGGCTAAAATTGTAGCATTCATATTTCTTATTCTTAATGTTTCTATGCTTTTAGCCCAACACAATATTGAAGGAATCATTGCTTACAACAAAGAACCGATTCCTTATGTCAAGGTTAAATTAAAAGCGCTAAATATTAATGCAATCTCAGATCCTGAAGGTTATTTCACCTTAGTTTCAGTCCCTGAAGGAAAGCATCAAATTGAATTCTTTGCATTTGGTTTTAAACCAAAGATCATTGAAATCACATCACCCTCGCCTCTCGTTCATATAGAATTAGAAAAAGAATTACAAGAAGTTGACGAAGTTGTAGTTAGCGGAACACTCAAGGAGGTATCAAAAAAAGAAAGTACCGTCAATGTAGAGGTTTTCACCCCCAATTTCTTCAAGAAAAACCCTTCACCTTCTGTTTATGAATCTATTGGAAGCGTGAATGGCGTTCGCCCTCAATTAAATTGTAACATCTGCAATACAGGTGACATTCATATTAATGGATTAGAAGGGCCTTACACAATGGTTTTGATAGATGGAATGCCGATTGTGAGCAGCTTATCTACAGTTTATGGTTTAACAGGGATACCAAATTCTTTGGTAGAACGAATAGAAATAGTAAAAGGACCAGCTTCAACATTATACGGTAGTGAAGCTATAGGAGGAATAATCAATGTCATTACCAAAAAGCCACAAAATGCTAGCTTGTTGACTGCCGATGTATTCACTACTTCTTGGCTAGAAACCAATGCAGATATTGCTCTAAAATTAAATGCTGGAAAGAATGCAACTGTTTTAACTGGAATCAACTACTTCAATTATGATTACAAACGGGATGATAATAAAGATGGTTTTACTGATGTGACACTCCAAGATCGAATTTCTGTATTTCAAAAATGGAATTTTAAGCGAAAAAATTATCGATTATTTTCAATCGCTGGTCGATTTCTATATGAAGATCGCTGGGGTGGAGAAATGGATTGGGACGCTAACTTTAGAGGTGGTGACAGCATTTATGGCGAGAGTATTTACACCACACGTTATGAGTTGCTGGCAAACTATCAATTGCCGATGAAAGAAAAACTTTTTGTTTCCGGGTCTTTCAATTACCACAATCAGAATAGCTATTATGGGAATACCTCATTTATGGCAAATCAATTTATCGGGTTCGGTCAACTCCATTGGGATAAGAAAATAGGAAAGCACGATTTGATTGTTGGAGCAGCAATGCGATATACAAGATACGATGATGATACTCCTGCAACCCAAACAGCGGACTCGATAAATCCAAAAAACAATCCTTCTCATTCATGGTTGCCAGGGATTTTCATACAAGACGAATTAAAACTCAATAAAAAGCATAAACTATTAATTGGATTACGCTATGATCATAACTCGATACATGGCTCCATTTTCACTCCGCGATTAGGATATAAGTGGATGTTAGACCCTAGTACAATATTCCGAATCAACACAGGAACAGGATATCGTGTGGTCAATGTATTTACAGAGGATCATGCAGCACTAACAGGAGCACGTGAAGTTATTGTTGCCAACAATATCAACCCAGAACAATCGTACAACGGAAACATCAATTTCAACAAATCATTTATTACAAAGAAAAACAAGTACATTAACATTGATTTAACCGGATTCTACACGTACTTCACGAATCGAATAATCGCTGATTACGACACTGACCCAAATTTTATTTATTATAAAAACCTTAGCTCGCACGCAGTCAGTCAAGGCATAAGCTTAAACATCACAGCTAAGATTATTCGAAACTTATCTATTCAAGCAGGTGCGACTTACATGGATATTGCAACCTTCGAGAATGGAACAAAAGAGCAGCAAATTCTAACCGAAAAGTTTACTGGAACATGGGGCGTGAGTTATCTTTTCCCAAAAGCGAATCTAAGCATTGATTATACTGGAAACTTGTACAGTCCTATGCGTTTACCTTTATTAAACGAACTCGATCCTCGCGCTGAATTCTCTCCTTGGTGGAGTTTACAAAACATTCAAGTGACCTACAAAGGATTTAAATCTTGGGAAATATATGGTGGTGTAAAAAACCTCTTGAATTGGACACCCAATAAAAGCACTCCATTTATTATTGCGCGAAGTAATGACCCATTTGATAAGGAGGTTCAATTTGATGCAGAAGGAAATGCAATGGCAACAGCCGACAATCCTTATGGACTAACCTTTGATCCATCTTATGTTTATGCCCCTAACCAAGGAATTAGAGGATTTATTGGAGTGAGATATACGATTGAAGGAAAATCAAAATAGGTGATGAAACTTGTTGTATTCATATGGACCTTTATTTGTTACTCCCTTGCTCTTGGACAAACTGATTTTGACCCGATATCAGAACTAAATGCATCCGAAAGCAAAGTAAAGGTAATTATGCTAAGTGCAGACTGGTGTACTATTTGTCGCGTGAATCAATCGAAAATGGAACGCAGAAACTATTTAAAATCAGTAGAATTAAATCGAGTAGACTTCTTTAAGCTCGAAGAAAAACATTCCGAATCGTTTGTGTTTGACGGGAAAATACACTCATTTGAACAAATGGGAATGAATGAAGGTTGCCACCAATTAATTACATATTTAATGAATGGAAAGGTACCAGTCTACCCTACTTTTATTTTTCTAAACGAAAACAATCAAATTGTAGAATCTTGGTCTGGGTTTATTGGTGAATCTGAGATGGAATCCGTTTTATACGGTATTTTAAACCAAATAGACGCACCTGATTCGGTTAAAAGTAATTGATATTTATGTGATGCTGGAATTCGTGAGTACGCGTTAAAATGCCACCATTCACTCGGTATATTGTAAAAAGCGGCATGCTTCATCACTTTTCTAAGTAACAATCGATTATCATATTGATGTCTCGTCAATTCTCCAGATTTCAAGAATCGAGCTTCATGTTTTGGAAAAGCAATTTCACGAAAATCATCATAGCCTGCTCCCATATCGAGTACATTCCCGGAGGCGTCTATGATAGTCAAATCAACTGCTGCCCCAAAATTATGCACACTCCCGTTCCTCGGGTTAGAAACAAATTTACCTCTTCTGTATATTGGAATGGAATCTAAAGCATCCCACATTTCTTGCTGCACCTGCTTAGGGCGAACACCATCATATACAAGTAATGAATATCCAGGTCGAATAGAGTCTAAAAATTGTTGGGATTTTGAAAGTCTTATGGCAACATCTTCTTGAAGAAACAAGCGTGCAATGGTATCATATAATTGAATTCCCATGAAGTTGTCTGTACTAGCATATTTTAAGTCAACTTTGATCGTACTGTCAATTTTCAATAGATCAACCAGTCCAATTTCGGCAAAAGTATTTTCAATTTGATAATACAAGGTAGAGTCATGCGATTCATTTGAAACAACCTCTTCATCAATATACTGGATAGACTCTTGAACAGGACGATCTGTTTTACACGCAAAAAGAACGAAAATGAGAATCCAAGACCATTTCATATTATAAAGAAACAAAATCTATTTGAATGCAACCTTTCTTAGCATTTTCTATTTATTTTTGCGCAAAATATTTTACTATGCCAATCATTTCAAGTAAAGCTGTTAAGATGCCAGAGTCGCCAATTCGTAAATTGGTTCCTTTTGCTGAAATAGCGAAATCCAAAGGGAAATCTGTATATCACTTAAATATAGGACAACCTGATATTGAAACGCCAGAGGTTGCATTAAAAGCAATCAAAAACATTGATAGAAAAGTGATTGAATACAGTCACTCTGCAGGTTTTCAATCGTATAGAGATAAATTATCCGCTTACTACAAATCTGTAAATATTGATGTAGAACCTGAGGATATTATTATCACAACGGGGGGGTCAGAAGCATTGACTTTCGGTTTCATGTCTACTTGTGATTTGGAAGACGAAGTGATTATACCAGAACCTTTTTACGCGAATTACAATGGATTTGCTGTTGCAGCGGGACTAAATGTTGTACCAGTAACGGCACATATCGAAAATGGTTTTGCATTACCTCCAGTTGCTGAAATTGAGAAAAAAATTACTCCTAAAACAAAAGCAATTGTAATATGTAACCCAGGAAATCCAACAGGATATCTTTATTCTAAAGAAGAATTAGAACAATTAAGAGACATCGTAAAGAAACATGATTTATTCTTATTTGCCGATGAAGTTTATCGCGAGTTCTGTTATGATGGAGCAACACCAATGTCTGTAATGAACTTGGAAGGAATTGACCAGAATGTCATTATGATAGACTCTGTATCAAAGCGATATTCTATGTGTGGAGCACGTATTGGAGCAATTGTTTCTAAGAATAAAGAAGTGATGGCAGCGGCATTGAAATTTGGGCAAGCGCGATTATCACCTCCAACAATTGATCAAATTGCAGCGGAAGCGGCATTATCTACGCCTCACTCCTATTTCGATGATGTTGTGGCAGAGTATGTGGAGCGAAGAAATATAACTGTAGAAGGATTGAATAAAATACCTGGTGTGTTCTGTCCAAAACCAAGTGGTGCATTTTATTGTGTTGCTAAATTCCCAGTCGATAACGCAGAGAAATTCTGTCAATGGTTACTGGAAGATTTCGAATACGAGGGTGCAACCGTGATGATGGCTCCCGCAAGTGGATTCTATTCAACTCCTGGATTGGGAGAGCAAGAAGCACGCCTTGCTTATGTTCTGAATAAGGAAGCACTAAAGAAAGCAGTGAAATGTCTAGAAGAAGCCTTAAAAGTATATCCGGGGCGAACAATCTAACACTTAAATAAAATCTAAAAAGAGACATCAAATTGATGTCTCTTTTTTTTGTCAAAATTATAGACAACAAAAAAGGGAGGCCAAAGCCTCCCTTTCGTATTCTTATAAAGAATTCTTATTTCTTAACAAAAGTATCTCTTGTAACTCCGTTAGCCGTAGCAACTTCGTATAAGTAAACTCCTGAAGTTAAGTCAGCAACGTTAACAGAAACACTCGTTCCATTTCCGTTTGTAGTACTGATTACTTTACCATCTAAACCAATGATAGAAACAGTAGAAACCTCAACTGAAGCATTGATGTTTAAAACATCTGAAGCTGGATTTGGGTATACATTAGTAACAATTGCATTTTCATCAACGTTAAGAGCAAAATCAACAACTGGGTAAATTGCCATTGCAATATCTACTGGCCAATCTCCTAAGTAACCTAC
>JBFHHS010000073.1:0-12018 GCA_041596895.1 Crocinitomicaceae bacterium
CCCCACCTGTAAATGTAGAGACTAGAATAAAAATGAAAATTAAAGAAGACGGAATTGCAAATATCCAATAAATCTGTTCAAACAACTCTTTGCTATTAAACCACTCGATCATATCTTTTTCAATTATTAAATAGTACATTAAATATAACTTAAAAATCAATATTTTTACGCCTGTTCCCTTTAAATAATCGGTCATTATGACAAAAACATATGATATCACTGTATTAACAGACTCAAGGTACGTCAATCCTACTAATCAAGACACATATACTCAAAACGTGTTATTAGAAGATAATGGACTTTGCGATGCTTTGAGGAAAGAAGGTTTAAAGGTTTACAGGACTAATTGGGATAATCCAGATTTCGATTGGTCATCTACCGAATTTATTATTTTTCGAACTACTTGGGATTACTTTGATCGATTCGCTGAATTTTCAATTTGGTTGGAACGTGTGAGTAAAATCACTAAATTAATTAACCCAAAAGAACTTATTTACTGGAATATAGATAAGCATTATTTATTGGACTTAGAAAAGGCTGGTATTCGAATTCCAAACACTGTATTTATTGAAAAAGGCGATTCAAGAACGTTATCAGACATTTGCTCAAAAATAGATTGGAACGAATTTATACTAAAACCAGTTGTTTCAGGAGCTGCACGTCACACCTACCGATTCACATCAAGTGAATTAAATAAATATGAGGAAGTTTTTAAAACATTAATTTTACATGAAGGCATGATGATTCAAGAATTTCAGAATCAAATCATGACAAAGGGCGAAGTTGCATTTATGATCTTCGGAGGAAAATTCAGTCATGCTGTATTAAAGACTGCAAAGCCAGGAGATTTTAGAGTCCAAGATGATTTTGGAGGAACAATATCAACTTATACGCCAAGCAAAGAAGAAATTCAATTTATTGAGCTTGCCGTTTCAGCATGCAATCCAATACCAATTTATGCAAGAATTGATGTAATCTGGAACAATCAAGACGAACTGTGCATTGGAGAAATCGAATTGATTGAACCTGAATTATGGTTTAGAATGAGTCCAAACGCTGCTTCCTCTTGCGCAAAAGCAATTAATGCTTACATTTCTTAAGATTTCAAAGGCTTTTTACGTAGTGCATTCCAAAGTATATAAATTCCTGCGAGCACGAAAGGAATACTTAACATTTGGCCGGTATTGATAATTGAATAAGAATCTCTCGCTGTCTGACCTAGCTTTACAAATTCAATAAAGAATCGAGCACTAAAAAGCAGGATTAAGAATGTTCCAAACATTACACCAGGACGTTTCCAAGCACTCTTTTTCCAAAATAAGAACAACAATATTGCAAAAATAATAATGTAGCATATTGCTTCATACAATTGCGCTGGATGGCGAATTGGAATGGACTCCCATGGACAATCGTAAGGATAGTAACAATCATTATGTAAAAATCTAAATCCCCATGGAACATCAGTGACATCTCCAACAATCTCATGATTAACTAGGTTTCCTAAACGAATAAAAGTACCCGCTACGGCTATAGGAGCAACAATACGATCTAAAATCCACATCATTGGTTTTTGTACCACTTTCTTAGAATAAAAATAAAGTGCAACAAGAATAGCAATAGCACCACCATGACTTGCGAGTCCACCTTCCCAAACTTTTAATATATCTAGCGGATGAGAAAAATAACCACGTTCCATCACAATCCCCTCTGGGGTGATTTGATCGAAATAAGGACCATAAAATAATACATGACCGAGTCTAGCACCGATTATCGTTGCCAAGACCATATAAAGTACAAGTTTATCTAATTTATCATCTTCAATTTGCTCACGCTTAAACATGCGCTTCACCACAAAATAACCTATAATCAGTCCAGAAACGAATAATAACCCATACATATTTGGAGTGTTGTACCCCTCAATAAGTTCCGAACTGACATCCCAATTAATAGCTAAATTCACGTTATCTGATTTACTGATTCGCTATAAAGATAGTGTAAATTTGATTCCTATATTGTATAACAAATGACTATATTCGTCAAGGTGAAAATCTTAAAACTCATATCATTAATTGTTATTGTTTTCGTTGTTACGGGGTGTCCTGCAACAAACTATGAATCAGACTCCAAGAAAATTCAGAATAATAACATGAATTTTCCAAACTTGGAAAAACAGTATTACAATGGAATCAAGTATAAGCTTTCAGATATGTTTGAAAACGATTACGATGATGATTATGTGCTTACAGACAATGCAAGTACTAAGATTGTTTATGGATTAGATGTCAACTTTAGTATTGAAGCATTTAATCAAGAAGAAGCAGAAGTAATTCAGTATGCTTTTGATGATGAAATTGATCTGTTTAACGCGGTTCATGACAATTACGTTCTAAAGCGAAAAGCATCGCTATACGAACCTTCAATTTCAATAAAAAAACCTACTCCAAAAAATGTTGGTTACCCAGGTTATATTCAGGTAATTAATGGAAGTCCATATTCTTATGATGAAGATGAAGGATCTTCCTATTTCACCGCAACTCTAAACATTGACGGAATTTACTACGTATTTCAATTGATTGGAAAGAAATCAAATATGGGATATTTGTACGATGATTTCATCGACATCCTGTCTTCAGTTGAAAAATAATGGATTTTCAAGATTTCAAAAGACGATTTCAAACCCAACTATTGAATGGGTTACCTGGAGAGTCGGCACATAGTCATCTCATGCCCATTAACCGTCCCTTCACCAGTCAGTCTTTAAAGGATAAACCCAACTATCGAAAGTCTGCAGTGGGATTAATTCTTTTTCCAGAAATTCAATCAACAAAATGTGTGTTAATTGAACGCCCCAGTTATGACGGCGTTCATGGTGGTCAGATTAGTTTTCCTGGTGGAAAAATGGACCCCGAAGATCCACATTTAGAATATACCGCGCGAAGAGAGTGTTTTGAAGAGGTAAACTTACCATTTGGACATGGCGAAGTGCTTGGCAGTTTAAGTGAAGTTTATATTCCTGTCAGTAAGTTTCTAGTACAACCATTTGTTTTCTCTCTCGACGAAAAACCCATATTAACACCAGACCAACGTGAGGTTGAATCCATCATAGAATTTAATATTTATGACTTATTGAATGATCAAAATTTAAAAACGAAAGACATTCAACTCAGTCAAGGATACACTCAAAAGAACGTTCCATACTTTGATATCGATGGGCACATCGTTTGGGGAGCAACGGCAATGATGCTTTCTGAATTTCGAGAAATACTGCGCGTTATTCGTTAGAATCTAAAACGAGCAACCCCAAATGCAGTTGAAACACTGTTCGAATCTTTCATGAAAAATGATAACGCATCACGCGAAGAAATACCAAACTCATACGTTCCACCACCCAAAATAAAATTAATTCCTACTGGAATGTTGTGAGCATATATCCCCCCCCCATAATAACCTGCGCTTAACGTTAACCATTTTACCGGTCTGATATCTCCACCTGCGGAAAATACAGCATTTTGAAGTCCTCCAGGGTTATTCGTATTAAATGGTGCTACGACATCAATCCCAACACTGATCATTTTACCAAAATCAAGACTTGCACCTAAACGTATGTTCGCTGCATTCTGAACCACAACCTCCTCTTCTCCAACAAGATTAATCAAACCACCTTCATCTAAGAACTGATCCAACGCATCTGTTATATTGTAATTCTGTAGTCCGTCCAATTCTATTCGAGAGATTAAAGTATCACTAACACGGTACACGTTTCTTTTATACGTAACCGAACCGATGTTATTTACGGCAACCCCAACCTTCAACCTATTAAACATTCGAGCGCTGACTGAAAAATCCAGTCCATAACCATTCCCAACTGTTTTAGGAATAGACCCTGTTTGTGTGTATGTAGATGGGTTCGAGTTTGCAATCGCTCCATAATCTATATCATAACTAGGTGAAATTGAAGAATAAAACTTTAACCCATCTTCATCTGAAGACATGTTAAATACAGCTGTAGACTGAATAAATCTACCTCCAATTCCAGCGAATAATGCAAATGTTGAATCACCGAACAACTTTTTACCATATCCAAAATTATAGTAACGATTCCAGGAAAAACGGATATCAGAACCTTTCGTTAGTTCACTTAACTGAAGTGGCACTGCAAATTTACCTTCGACAACCATTTCCAATGTATCATCTGAAAGGTTTTCCGAATTCGCAATTACTGACCCATCAGATAATGTCAACGAATCCAGGAATCCAGAAAGTTTCCCTCTAAATATAATATCCGTTGTTTCTTCGTTCAAACGAGAATACCAACTGTATTGTTCCTGAACATTAAAAGCTATCCCACCAAACTTTTCTGTTTGGAATGAAAACCCTAACCAATTATAATGAGCATCAATACTAACGCCAGACTCCAGGTAATCTGCAGCATAATTGGCTTGTTCTTGCCAATTTGCACCATCCTGTTCTTTTCCAGTAACATCATTTCTTATTGTGCGATACAATTTGCTTAGCTTATCTTTGTTTAAAGAATCAGAATAGATTCCAACGCCAAATTCAGTCATCCCCATTGTGAACTTTTTCTTTTCATATCCTGTTCCCCAACCTAGCGCTGAGTTATTAATTCCTAAACAATGATAGTCTGTTACGAAAGTAGTAGCAACGCCTTTTCCGGCAGCAGTATATGCAACACCTTGTGTTTGACCGAAAGAAAATGTAATCGTAAAAATTGAGAAAACAATGGAGAAAATAGCCTTCATGCGCTTGGTTTTAAATTTCACTTCAAATGTACGAGGAAATGTCTAAAATCAAAAAGAGGAACAAATTTTATGACTTGTTCCTCTTTTTGCTAAACCATGCTAAAACTATAAAACTCAGAATGCGGGTAAACTACTCCCTCATCCTAACGGTACAAATATATGAGTTCTTTTTCGATTGAGTTAAATTATAATGTGAAAAAAATGTTAAAATTTACGAAAGCCCTACATCCAAAATCATCATAACCAAGAAGCCACCTATAAATCCGAGCACAGCGACGTCTGTAAATTTATCACGTTGCGTTTCAGGAATCACTTCTTCTACAACTACATAAATCATCGCTCCAGCTGCAAAGGCCAATGCGAATGGTAAAATGGGCTGCATATAAACCACTGCCAATGCCCCCAGAACACCAAATAAAGGTTCAACAATAGCTGACATTTGTCCGTAAAAAAAACTCTTTCGTCTGCTAATACCTTGTCTTCTTAATGGCATCGCCACAGCAAATCCTTCAGGGAAATTTTGAATCCCTATACCAATCGCTAAGGCAACGGCACCTGCAATTGTCGCCCCATCCATTCCCATACCTGCTGCTCCAAACAATACACCTACGGCTAATCCTTCAGGGATATTATGTAAGGTAATCGCGAGCACCAATAAGGTTGTCTTATGCCATTCTGTTTTTACCCCTTCCTTTTCTGATTCTTTAAAATTTATATGCAGGTGAGGCATTATTTTATCTAAACCAAATAAAAATATCGCACCTAAAAAGAACCCAACTGCAGCAGGCATCCATGGCATATTCGGGTACATTCCTTCCGACATCTCAATTGCAGGGTTCAATAAAGACCAAAAACTTGCCGCTACCATCACTCCGCCGGTAAATCCTAACATGGCATCCAGTACACCGCGATGCATTGTTTTAAATAAAAACACTAATCCTGCACCAGCAGCTGTTAATGCCCAAGTAAAAGTTGTTGCGTAAAACGCAGCTAACACGGGGTCAATCGATCCAAAATATTCAATTATAGCATCCATAACTTTACGTCTCGTTCAAATATTGTTAGACAAATCTAACTATTCTATTTTAATATGTTAATCACAACTCATTAAATATATAGTATAGGAAACGTGAAAAATTATATACCTTTGCGCCAAATTTTAGTTTAAAAAAGAACACAATGGCAACGAATAGAACATTTACAATGTTAAAGCCTGACTCAATTGAGAACGGGAACATCGGTAACATCCTAAACATGATTACTGAAGCAGGATTTGCAATTAAAGCAATGAAATACACGCAACTTACTGAAGAGCAAGCAAAAGCTTTTTACGAAGTACACGCTGAAAGACCATTTTATGGTGAATTAGTAGAGTATATGACTTCTGGTCCTATCGTTGCGGCTATTTTGGAAAAAGATAACGCAGTTGCTGATTTCAGAACATTAATTGGAGCAACAGATCCGTCTGAAGCTGCAGAAGGGACTATACGTGCTAAATACGCAGAATCAAAAGGAAGAAATGCGGTTCACGGATCTGATTCAGACGAGAATGCACAAATCGAAAGTGATTTTCATTTTTCTGCTTCTGAAATTTTCTAAGCAAAAAGATATATTTTTTAAAAGGCTTCTATCAATTGATAGAGGCCTTTTTTTATATTAATTGATTACATTTGAATTCAAACATATTTGCATGAAAAATTACAACTCAACAGTAGAAAATAGATTCATTAAATACGCCAAAATTGATACTACCGCGGATCCGAACTCAACCTCCTTTCCTTCTTCAATGATTCAAAATGATTTAGGTAAGGTTTTAGTTGAGGAATTGAAATCTATGGGGGTTGAGGATGCAGAAATGGATGAATGGGGATATGTTTTTGGAACAATACCCAACAATACTGGTAATGATTCATTACCAACCATTTGTTTTTGTTCACACATGGATACTGCTCCGGATTGTAGCGGAACAAATGTAAAACCTATCGTTCACAGAAAGTACGACGGAAATCCAATCACACTTCCAGACGATACAACACAGGTAATCACAACAACGAAACATCCTTATCTTAAAGAAAAAATTGGTGATGATTTAATCACAGCAAGTGGTTTAACTTTACTTGGTGCCGATGACAAAGCAGGGATTGCAATCATAATGGATTTAGCCAATCACTTAATGTCCAATCCTGACATTCCGCACCCAACAATTCGCATTCTTTTTACTCCAGATGAAGAAGTTGGTAGAGGTGTTGAGCATTTAGATATGGATAAATTGAATGCCGACTTCGGATATACCTTGGATGGTGGAACCTTAGGTTCTTTAGAAGATGAAAGTTTCTCTGCAGATGCAGTTAAAATAAAACTAGAGGGTATTACTGCGCATCCTGGATATGCGAAAGGAAAAATGGTAAATGCCATGAAAGTAATGTCAGAATTCATTGCTAGCTTACCAAAAGATAGCTGGTCTCCTGAAACGACTCAAGATCGCGAAGGTTTTGTTCACCCTGTTTCAATTCAAGGAGGAATGGAGGATGCAACCGTATCCTTTATCATACGCGACCATATCACTTCAAAATTGGCCGAATACGAATCGCGTTTAGAAGATTTATTTAAAGCGACTTTAAGCAATTATCCAGAGTTAAAATATACGTTCGAGGTTACGGAACAATACAGAAACATGAAAGAGATTTTAGTTGATGTCCCTTTTGTTTCTAATTATGCGATCGACGCAATGAAGGCAGCTGGAGTAACTCCTACCCCTACCATTATTCGAGGAGGAACAGATGGTTCTCGACTTTCATTCATGGGCTTACCTTGTCCGAATATCTTTACTGGAGAAATGGCAATTCACTCTCGTCATGAGTATGTTAGCGTTCAAGATATGGAAAAAGGAACAGCTACATTGGTGGAATTGGTTCAAATCTGGGCAAAACACAGCTAGATGGATCACAACCTCATCATAAAGGATATTAAAGCCAAGAAATTCGAGAAGATTTATTTTCTTCACGGAGAAGAGAGCTATTACATTGACGCAATCACGGATGCGATTGTTGAGAATGCTTTGGAGGAACACGAACGTGATTTCAACCAAACTATCCTATATGGTAAAGATTCGGATGCTTTGAGTATAATCTCTGAGGCAAAGGGCTATCCCATGATGGCGGAAAGACGCTTAGTCGTTTTGAAAGAGGCTCAAGATTTTAAAGGTATGGAAGATCTACTTCCTTATTTTGAACAGCCTTCTGACCAAACTATTTTCGTTATTAATTATAAGTACAAGAATTACGATTCACGAAAAAAATCCATGAAGGCAGCAGCCAAAAATGGTATCGTTTTTAAATCGGCAAAAGTTCCTGAGTACAAGCTCGTTGATTGGATAGGCAGTTTCGTGAAAACTAAAGGTTACGGAATTACACCAAAAGCGAGCATGCTTCTCGCCGAATTTTTAGGGAATGATTTAAGCAAAATTTCGAATGAATTGGATAAGCTGAACATTCTCGTTGAAGCCGGGACAACCATCAATGAAATTCATATCGAAGAAAATATTGGAATTTCAAAAGACTACAACGTGTTTGAATTGGTCAATGCAATTAGCGTTCGAGATGTTACTAAAGCAAATACAATTGTCGATTATTTCAATCACAACCCCAAAGCAACAAATATTGTTGTGGTAGTTGGAAATCTATTTAACCACTTTTCTAAGTTGATGAAGATTCATTTCTTACCAAATAAAAACAGAGACACTATAGCAAATGCATTGCGTGTTCCTCCTTTTGTTGCAGGACAACTATTGACAGCAACAAAGACATACAACCCGAAGAAAATTGCGGCAAATATCGCTTTACTCCACGAGTACGATTTGAAATCAAAAGGTGTTGGAAACACCTCATTTACTTCGGGACAACTGATGAAAGAACTTATTTATAGATTGATGCACTAATGCGTTTATTCTACGACAAAAATATCAGTCCATCAGATCTAAATCACACATTAAGTGAAGAAGAATCAAAACATGTTGTGCGTGTTTTACGCATGAAAATGGGCGACCAGTTAGGAATACTTGATGGAAATGGAAGTTTATTTACTTGTGAAATTGTATTAGACAATCCAAAACGATGCGAGTTAAAGGTAATCAAAGTCAAAACCGATAAGAATCCAACCGAAGAAATTCATATTGCAGTTGGTCCAACGAAACAAATGGAGCGTATTGAATGGTTTATTGAGAAGGCTACAGAAATTGGAATTACCGAAATCACATTGGTTGAATGTAAAAACTCAGAACGCATCAAGATTAAAACAGACCGTTTGGAGAAAAAAGCAGTTTCGGCCATGAAACAATCACATCGTACTTTTTTGCCAAAAATTAATCCTTTAACCAAAGTAACGGAATTCATCAAAAACAATCCAAATGGCTTAATTGCACATTGCTACGATCAAGAACGTGAACATTTCAATGACGTTTTTAAATCAACAGCCTGCCCTATTTTAATTGGACCAGAAGGTGATTTTACCTTGGAAGAAATTGAGTTAGCTAAAAAGAATGGATATAAAACCATAACTTTAGGTGAAAACCGACTGAGAACGGAAACTGCAGCATTATACACATGTATGCAAGCAAAATTATTACTTCAATGATCAGACAACTTATTTATACCGGGTTTTTAACATTTCTCTTGCAGTTCACTGCATTGGGACAAGGGTATCAATTGGCGGTTTTGAAATACAATGGTGGCGGAGATTATTATGCTAATCCTACTGCACTGCCAAACCTCATCACTTTTTGCAACGAAAATTTGGGAACCTCAATCAGTAAGGATGTGCCATACGTAGAGGTAGGAAGTTCTGATCTATTCCAATACCCTTTCGTTCATATGACAGGACACGGAAATGTAGTTTTCTCAGCGAGTGAAGCTGAAAACTTGAGAACATATTTATTAGGTGGAGGATTTTTACACATTGATGACAACTACGGAATGAATGAATTTATTCGTATTGAATTAAAGAAAGTCTTTCCTAATAATGAATTAGTTGAATTGCCATTTAATCATGAAGTATTCCATCAAAAATACGATTTTAACGGATTACCGAAAATACACGAACACGACGGAAATCGCCCACAAGCCTTTGGAATTATAATAGATGGTAGGTTGGTTTGCATGTATACATATGAAACCGATTTAAGTGATGGTTGGGAGAACAGCGAAGTGCACAACGATTCAGAAAACAAACGTATTCAGGCGTTAAAAATGGGAGCAAATATCTTGATGTTTGCATTTATGCAGTAGTACATAAATTACACCTGTCGTAATTTATTTTTCCACAAAATGAAAGGATAAGAGCATGAAATAACCATCAATGAAAAAGGATGGTTTATCTGCCCGCGATTTACTAATTAAGTTTCTAATCCTCCTATTGAATGTTAAATATGACCCATCCATTTTCTTATTGAATGATAAGCATTATCTTTATTTTTTTGTGAACCATTCTCATTCAATAAAAACGACAAGATTGTTTCGTAAACAACTCGTATTCAAACTGATATTAAATTTAAATTTGAACTTCGCATGAAAAACCTATTAAAAGCATTCGCAATTCTATTCGTATTAACTTCGTGTGATGATCATAAAGAAAATAGTTCAGTTATTCCAGTAAAATGGGATCATCGCGTTGCTCATTACTCGCCGCAAGATTCGTTGATCAGTGGTAGCACATATTTGTCCGTGTATTCTCAGATATACAGTCAGACAGAACACCGTAAACACAACCTGACAGCAACGGTGAGTATGCGAAATGCAAATCGTGCTGATACTATTTACATAGATGAAGTTGACTACTTTAACACTAAAGGAGAATTAAGACGTAGTTATTTTGAGAAACCAATTTATATCGCTCCAATGGAAACGGTTGAAATCATTATTGATGAAGTAGTTCAGGAAGGTGGAACTGGTGCCAATTTTTTATTTGATTGGAAAATTAAACCAAATACAATCGAACCAATATTTGAAAGCGTGATGATTTCAACTTCAGGAACACAAGGACTTTCATTCACAACCCAAGGAACAAGGATAAAATAATTTATGATCGCTGACTTAATCGCATCTGCACTCTTCTTATTTGCCGTTATTGACCCTTTAGGCTCGGTTCCAGTTTATTTGGAAGCAACTAAACAACTGGATGAAAAACATAAACGCAAAGTAGCCATTCGCGGCTCAATCATCGCATATTGTATTCTATTGTTCTTTATTGTAGTTGGACAAATCATTCTTGAAGGTATGAGTGTCACTCTTGACGCTTTCCAAATATCTGGAGGAGTGATTTTGTTCCTTTTTGCGTTAACAATGATTTTCGGTGAGGGAAAACCTGGTTCCGAGAAACAACTCATTAAAGATTATAAACATGTAACGATTTTCCCTGTTGCAATTCCTTCCATCGCTTCACCCGGTGCCATAATGGCTGTTGTTCTGCTAACTGACAATCATATTTATACGCTCGAACAACAAACAATCACTACCCTACTTGTTTTATTGGTTGTGATTATCACTATGATGATCCTTCTAGCAGCACGTCATATTCAAAAACGTATTGGCGAATATGGTATAACTGTGATCAGTAAAGTAATGGGATTAATTCTAGCAGCTTATGCTGTTCAAAGTATCCTAAGTGGATTAAAGGACTTCTTTGCATCCTAGCAACCCCAAATAATTCCGTTTGGTAATTTCATTTGTTTTTCTTATCTTATTAAGATATGTCAAAAACATCAAAGTTTTCCCTCGTCTTTTAGCCCTCGGCTATTTCCACAAAATTCATGTGACAATTAAAATCGACTTCCACTAATCTTGGAAGTTAAACTACAATCAACATTATTAATTATAACAACTATCCTAAATTAATAGGAAGGCTTAGCTATGTTATACAAAAATCAAATATGGATAATCAAACAATTCAAATTTCAAAAGACCAATTATCAAAACTCAATTTTAAAGCCGTAGATGAAGAACAATATCCTAATCGCGACTTAACAACAATCTACCGCATGTTGAAGGTAGCTACAAATAAAACGATAAACTCCAAAAAACTTACAACTGTTGTCTTTCAATCAAAGAAAAGAGGCATCTTTACTGTTAAATCTTCTATTCTCATGGCAGGGAAGGAATTTATTGTATTTAAAGGAGGATTTACGTTACCAATAAAGAGCATTATTCAAATTAAACAGTAATCATGGATTTTAACCATATTGAGCATAAAAAACCTGTTTATCGTA
>JBFHHS010000074.1:0-11955 GCA_041596895.1 Crocinitomicaceae bacterium
CGGGTTTCATCATCAAGTGAAAGTTAAAAACCGTCCTAACGATCCTAGCGCATACACGAAACAAGCTTACGGATATTATGAAGCTGATGTAGTTATTGGGTTTTTAGTCTATTTAAGAGGAAAAAACGCATGTGATAGTTGCCCAGTGTGGTAGTTGAAAGTCAATAGAATTAAAAAGGCTCCATCTGGAGCCTTTTTTGTTGAATGATTCTTGTTTTATTTCTTTCCTCCTAATCGAAGGTCAATTTTGTAATAGAATATTGGTAAGAAACCTAACTGTTGTTTTTCAGCAATAGGTTCTGCAGTTGGATCAGCTAGATTTGGAGCGTATGCCAAACTCAATAAATTTTTAGAATTGAAGATGTTGACTAAATCTAATCCAATTTCATGTGTTGTACGCTTCGCATTAAACTTCCAATTGATTTTTAAATCTGCACGGAAATAATCATAAAATTGACGTTCGTTAAATCCTTCATCAAAATAAATGATCTCATTTAATTCTGCTGATGCAACAGGATCAACATAACCATATCGTTTTCCACCAGCAACAGTTGTTTTAATTCCCACAGAAATTGATTGTTTCGCATTGAGTTTGAATTCTTTTCCTGCTAATAGATTTGCGATATATAGTCCGTTATAAGATGTGTTTCTCAATACACCATCGCTTCCCGTATATTTAGAATCATAAACGGTAGCTGAAATCAAAAAGAAAAATGACTTATCAAAGAATTTTTGAAGGGTAACTTCCAAACCATAATTGAATCCAGTTCCTGTGTTTTCTAATGGTTCAGGAAAGAACCTAGCAAATCCACTTCCCATATTAATTAGAGAGAATGATGAAGGTTGAATTGTAACAGGGATATTATAAAGATATTGATAATACGCCTCTGTTTTCAGTGTTAAGCTGTTCTTGAATGCTTTTTCATATCCAATACCTGAGTGTAATGATCTTGAGAAGTCCATATCATCATTACTGTACACCTTTTCACCAGTAACTGTATCTGTTTGATGGTAGAAATAAGTGTACATAGGTTGGGTCATACTGTGCATCCCGGCACCGATGCTAATCGATTGCCCTTTCTTCATGTTTAGCTTCCAACCAATTCGCGGTTCAGCAATACTATGCGCATGTCCTTGAGTAAAATATTGATTGTGAAGTCCTGCTGTAAATGCCATTTTTTCAGTAATTCGCCATTTCCACTGGATGAAATTCTGAATCAACATTGCATTTCCTTTGTAGTCCCAACGAATGTCATAATCATCATGATCCAAACTTGAGTGACCTTGTGAAGCAACGGAATCAATCATGTCAAACATATACATATCGGCATTCAAACCAACTTTAATTAAATGCTTTTTGTTGATTTTGTGATTTAAACTGAAATATGCAGACGCCTTGCTTGTTGAAAAGGTGTAGTCCAATAACTGGTATTTATCCAATAATGTAATTTGATTGTTTGAATCTATTGACCTTACTAAAAAGTCATGAATTGCACGTTGACTTTCATAGGAATAAGCTCCAGTTACTTTTATAAATGTTTTTTCTGAAACTGGTTTTTTCCAAGAAATTCCTGCGATTCCCATTGCGGTATTAAAGTATTGGTCACGATCTCCTTCTCCATAAAACTCCTCCGAGTATTCGGTTTGATCAGAAATTAGGATATCTATATCACTTGCTCCTCCAATGGCAAAAACAGACAGGTCACCCCCTTTTTTCAATCGCCAATTAAACTTCAGTGCTCCATCTCCATAAGCAGGAACAGCATCGGTACCAATTTTAATTCCAATGGCTTGAAATAGGCTTAATGTGGAATAACGTCCCATAACGAGGTAACTTGATTTGCCCGACTTACTAAGCGGGCCTTCAGCCATTAATTCTGTACCTAAAAAACCGAATTGTGCGGTGAGCTCATGCATGCTATTATTCCCATTTCTAAGTTTTAAGTCAAAAACACCCGAGGTCGAGTTTCCGTATTCAGCAGGGAAGGCACTCATGAAGAAGTCTGAATTGGCAAGAATTTTATTGTTCAATATTGAAACTGGCCCTCCTGTACTTCCTGCAATTGCAAAGTGAGAAGGATTTGGAATATCAATACCTTCAACTCGCCAAACAACACCAAGCGGTGAGTTTCCACGAATTACAATGTCATTTCTAGAATCATCGGCACCACCAACTCCTGCAAAGTTTGAAGCCATTCGGGCTGGGTCGGAGCGAGAACCAGGATAGCGGTCGGTTTCCTCTACACTAAATTGTTGAGCCGATATTAATGCCAATTCATTTATAACACCACCTTTTTTTCTTCCCGTTACTGTTACCTCTGCTTGTTCAACAAAACTCTCTTGTAAAGGAAGATTAATAATAGATTCTTTTCCAGAATTAACTTCTATCGTAATTGTCTTTGGATCATAAGTGAGGTAGGTTGCAATAAGTTCGTGCTTCCCAATAGGCACATTTTGAATAATAAAATTGCCTTCTAAATTAGAAAGTGCACGCAACTTAAGTGTACTATCTTTGGTGTAAACTTGAATTTTTACTCCGGTTAAAGGAAATTGTGTTTCTGAATCATAAACCTTTCCTCGAACAGTTTGTGAGGGTTGCGCAAATGAAAAGTTATAGACAACTGAGATCATCAGTGTCAAAATAAATGATTTCATAAAAATGAAAGGTTAGTTTGTTTTTAGACTATGCTTAGCTTCATATTCTTCAGCTGTCCACGTCTTAATGTAGACAGACGTGAAATCGAAATAATTAAGTGCATTAAAGTGAAAGTCACGCACATAAGACTGCGTTATTTCAATGTCCCCAGTATACCATAAAGGAATAATAGGTGGATTTTTCATTAATTCTGCTTCCGCTTTTGAAAACATCGACATTTGATCAGAAATCTTTTTAGAGCTTTTGGCCTGTTCAAAAAACTGATCGAATAAATGGTTAGTGTATCTTGATTTGTTAATGTACGATTGTTCAGTAGAATCTTCAGGAACAAATTTTCCATAGAAGTTCATTAAAAAAGACTCAGGACTCGCATAATCTGCAGACCATCCCATTCTGAAAATATCTCCATTCCCCTTTGCGCCATCTTCATTTAATTGCTCAAAAGTAGAACCGTCAATGTTGACATTGATTCCAAGAACTTGAAAGATTTGCTTAGAAAACTCATCGGCCACGGCAGAATGCGTGTCGTTAATGTTATAGCGTAATTCAACAGATCCAAATCCCTTTCCTTCAGGATATCCAGCCTGTGCTAGAAGTTTTCGAGCTTTTTCAGGATTGAAAGTGTACGAAGCTTTTTTAACACTGGTAAAATCATAACCACGTAATGCTTTAGAAATTGGTGGAACAACACCAAAATATCCCATGTCGTAATATTGATTTCTCAAAATATCTCTTCCAATTACATCCTTATCGATCGCATAGTTAAAAGCTTTTCTGACCAAAGGATCTTTAAATCGTTCATCTTCCATGTTGAAATAATAGAAGTGCGATTCTAACAATGGATTATTTGCTAAGATTAATTTTGGTGGTTTTGAATTGAAATCTTGAATGCGCCCTTCTAACATTCGAGTAATTCGACTTGTTGGTAAGCCAACAATTAAGTCCAACTTCCCTTCTTCGAACATATCCAGTTGTTCCATCTTTCTACTTTGAAAGATAAAGACTAAACTATCTAAATAAGGCAGCGCATTTCCATCATTATCTTTTAAGTAGTAGTCGTTGTTTTTAACGAGCGTTAATGATGTTTCATCTCCAACCTTGTATTCCGAATACATAAAAGGCCCTGTTCCAACAACATCCGTCTCGTTTTTGCTTTCAATTATTTTTTTAGAAACAATAGCTACTGTGATATTGGAAAGCTTATTTAAAAAGTTGTGATCTTCATGGATTAATTCTAAGGTCAATTGATTTCCATTAACAACGATACCACTAATAGATTCAGCCTTACCTTCAAGAAATTCATTTGCCCCCTTCAGAATATCTTTAAATACAAAGGAGTAAGCGGCAGGTGCAGATTGATTTTCATCTAGTGTGCAGGCCATCTCAAAAGATTTCACGACATCATCCGTTGTCAGTAACCGGTCTTTGTCTGACTTAAATACATCATGCGGATGAAATAAAATGTCCTCTCGAATAGTAAAGGTGTATAGTGTTCCGTCATTGTTTTTGGACCAATCAGATGCGATTTTAGGTACAATTTTTAGTGTCTGTGGATCAAAACCAACCAACCCTTCAGTAATTTGATTTAAAACAGTTGCTGAATAATAATCCATCACAGCACGAGGAATGTATGTACTTGGCTCATTATCCAAGGCCATTCTCAACGATCCGCCGCTATATTCAAATTGTTGTTTTTCATCTTTTGAACAAGAAGAAATAACGATGAATAGAAGTATAAGTAGGCTAAATTTTTTCATTAATAATGTCTTGTGACAGTATACAAGAATAAGAAAAATCTGCAAACATTCTTTATAAAGACGTGTTTAATTATGAGGCAATGCTCTGAATCCTAAATAGAACGCCATATTCAAGGCAAGAGGTGTTTTTCGTTAAATAATCGCTGTTTTACAATGAATTAAATTAAAAACATATTATATTTGTGAGTTGAATACAATTTGACGATTTGTTAAAATATAGTGCGGTATTAGAATTATTTAGCACTATTACACTGAAAACGGATGAAAAAACTAGTTTTATTTATATTAATCTTCTTCGTGAACTTAGCGGCTATGGCGGCTTTGTCCGTAGAGGGGACGTATCAAGGTAAGAATCTATACGTTCAGAATCCAATGGATGATGAAGGTTTTGGGTATTGTGCTACAAAGGTTACTGTGAATGGCGACATTATGCCTGGAGGAACTAGTGTAGGCGCTTTTGAAATCGATTTTTCCTTATTCAACATTGAAATTGGTGAACCTGTCTTTATTGTTATTGAGCACAACGATGGTTGTAAACCAAAAATTTTAAATCCAGAAGTTTTATTACCAAGATCTACTTATAGTATTGTGAAAATGGATATTAGTGTAGATGGTAAATTGAGTTTTAAAACAAAAGGAGAACAAGGTAAACTGCCTTTCTTTGTAGAACAATACAGATGGAACAAATGGGTTGTAGTTGGTGAAGTTTTAGGTAAAGGAAATGGTCAAGAAAATTCTTATGAATTTGCTTTAACACCACACTCTGGTGAAAACACAGTTAGAATTGTTCAAATTGACCATTCTGGTACAAAACGTCCTTCTGAAGAAGTTAAGTTTGTTTCTAATGCTCCTGTAGTTACTAAAACGCCAGCTAAGGTGAAGAATGAAATTAAATTCATCGCCAATGGAAATGCTGTCGAAACTCGTTACGAAATTTATGATGCATATGGTAACATCGTTAAGAAGGGTGTGGGTAGTTCAGTGAATTGTTCAAATTTATTACGCGGTGTGTATTACATCAACTTTGATAACGTAAACGAGAAGTTTATTAAAAACTAACAATCAATAATATTTTCAAACCCTGGAGTTTTCTTCAGGGTTTTTTTTTGCCATGGTAAAACGAATAGAACATTTAGGAATTGCAGTCGAGAATATTGAAGAGGCAATAGGTGTGTATGAAACACTTTTAAGCGCGAAATGCTATAAGGAAGAGATCGTTGAGTCGGAAGGTGTACGAACGGCCTTTATATTGGTTGGTGATTCAAAAATTGAATTATTGGAAGCGACGAATGAAGATTCGGCTATAGCCAAGTTTTTAGCTAAGAACCGCGAAGGTTTTCATCATGTAGCTTTTGAAGTGGATGATATTGATTCAGAATTGATTCGCTTGCAAAAGGAAGGATTTACCTTAATCCATGATAAACCAAAATCGGGAGCAGATAATAAACGTATTGCCTTTTTACACCCAAAGTCTACAAAAGGAATGTTAGTGGAGCTATGTCAAGAGAAAAGTGAATAAATTTCTTCTTGATTCTGCAAATGATGCGTTTGAAGTCCAATAGATTTGGCTCCTTCTACATGTTGAATTGAATCGTCAATAAATAAGGTTTCGGAAGGGTTTAATTTTTCTTGTTCACAGACAAATTCAAAGATTTCTTTATTTGGTTTCCGCATCCTCATCTCATGAGATAGATATACTGTGTCGAAAATTTGTTCCGGACGTTCATAATTGGTTTTATCCCAAGATCTGAGTGCTGCATCGATGTGAATTTCATTTGTATTACTCAGTAGATATATTTTATATCCTCTACGTTTTAACTCCAAAAGTAGTTCAATGGTTTTTGTAGGTACATCTTTAATCATTGCATTCCATGCCGCGACAACTTCATTTGGAGAGGTTCCTGAAGGTAGATAGTCCAAAACTCCATTTATAAACCGTTGTGCTGAGATTTCTCCAGTTTCGATTTGATTAAATAAATCGGATTGTTGTGCTTGTGTGTACATCGACTCAAAATCTTCAATTCCAAGAGCTTTAAAAGCTTCTATGGTGTCATTGTAGTTAATGTTGATGATAACACCTCCAAAATCAAATATTACAGCTTTAATCGATTTATTTATCATGTGGTAAAAATAAAAAAAGGACGAGCAATGCCCGTCCTTCATATTAAAATTGTTTTGAATTATTTTGTCATTACAACATTAAGTTTGAAATCAATTTTAGGGTTGATTTGTGAACCGTCTTCGTTTGGTTGTAACCCTGGTACACCTACTGATGTAAAGTCTAATGCAAACGCACCATTCAAACTAGCACCATCTTCATCGTTTTTAATAGTGACAGGAACTTCTTGAGAAATTTCTTTTCCAAGCACTGATACGGTTAATCCTAACTTACCATCTTTGTATTCTCCTAAAGTTACTTTAGTGGTTGGGAAAACTGGTGCATTAAAAAATAAATCTGCTGGATGCTTCTCGTCAACCATTGTTCCTTTCAAGTGACCTTCAAGTGCACCCGCTTTTCCTTCTTCTCCCGCTTCAACTAAATCAACGTTCTTAATTGAATTCATATCAATGGTAAATGAACCAGAAACTAATTCATCTCCATTCATGGTCATTGTACCTTCTGTTATAGATATTGTTCCGTTGTGACCGTAATCTGGCCCCATGTTGGCAGCCCAATTTAAAGTTGATGCTTCGCTATCTAAAGTATACATCGTATCTTCTATAACTACTTCTTCTTTTACTTCTTCTGTTGATGTACATGACACTGCTAAAAGTGCAACCGATGCCATCAAAAATGTTCCTATTCTTTTCATAATTTCGTTTTGTTTAATGCAAATATAAATAAATATATATACCATGGTAAATAAAAAATACTTTTATTCAAATATTTTAACACATTACTAATTTCTTATCTTCGAATCACGATGAAATTATTATTGAATAATACTGAATATATTGAAACAGATCAGCCGATAGATATCTCTATTTCGCTTTCTAATACAGATTCCAATCCGAAGGCTTGGTATGTTGATACTCCAATCTTTGAGCCGGTTAGAACGGAGCATTATACTGGTTCTGTAGCTGAAGGCGGAAGTGTTAATTTTCGAAATATATTTTTTAATCCACACGGTCATGGTACGCATACGGAATGTTTGGGACACATTACAAAAGAGGTGCATTCGATAAACCAAAGTCTTACAAAGTTCTTTTTTAAAGCGCGGCTAGTTTCTATTGATCCAATTGAACGAAAAAATGGAGATGGCGATATGGATTTAGTGGTTACTTCTGATTTGATCACGGAGGAAATGTTGACGGAAGAAGCTCTCATAATTCGAACTTTACCAAACGATTTGAAAAAGAAATCGATGGATTATTCTTCTACAAACCCGATATACTTTGATGTTGATTGCGCAAGGAAAATTGTTCAGGCAGGAGTGAAACATTTATTGATTGATTTGCCATCAGTGGATCGTGAAAATGATAATGGTGAGTTAGCGTTTCATCACGCTTTTTGGGAAGTTCCGGATAACCCTAATTTTGAAAGAACCATTACAGAATTGATTTTTGTGAATGACAAGGTGGATGATGGATGCTATGTGTTAAACTTTCAAGTGGCTCCTTTTGAAAATGATGCTTCACCAAGTAGACCGGTTTTATATAGTATTCAAAAAGATTAATAGAAATAGGATAAATAGAAAAGAGCTGACATTGTCAGCTCTTTTGCTAGTAGTAAGTTAATTTTTTCGTAGTAGTTGTATTAACAACAAATTCTTCAAGTAGTGCGGAAGAATTTTAAAACCTTATAATCGAAATAAAAAATCAGGAACTTTCTTAACATTCGTGCAAAGCACAACCTTTAGTTTCGAAGGATTAAGAACTGTTATACTCTTTAATCAAACTAGAAAATGAAACTGCCTCTCCAAGCAGTGTTATCCTTCAAAATTTCAAAGCGAAACGTAAAGAAAATTTCCTGATATTCTCCTTATTTCTTATTACCAATCTACAAACTTTAAATTGATTGTGAATTGACTAATGAATATTCAGGTAGTTTTAATGAATATTAACCGTTTTTCACTTATTTTTTGATTTAGATATTCTCTAATCTCTTAAAAAACAGGTCTCTTTTGGCAGGAGACAATGGTACTTCAGACCCATCTTTCATAACAACTGCACCTCCATTCTTTTTATCGTAACGATCTACGTAGTCGATGTTTACAAGGTGAGATTGTTGTACGCGTAGAAAGTTGTGACCTGCTAAAAGTGTCTCGTATTCCTTGAGTGTTTTAGAGACAAGAATCTTCTTGTTGTCTAAAAGAAAAAATGAAGTGTAATTTCTGTCTGCTTCACATCTGATAATTTGATCAAGTTCAACAACGTGAACGCTTTCTTGCGTTTTTAATACCAATCGTCTTTTCTCTGATGGTTGAATGTTTTTTTGTAATGCGTCAAATTGCGATGGTTCAGAACGCTCTTCAATTGTAACTAGTGCTTTTTCCAACGCAGCTTTTAATTCTGTTGTATCAACAGGTTTCAACAGATAATCTAATGCACTAAACTTAATTGCTTTGATAGCGAATTCTTCGTGTGCAGTAATAAAAATTACTTCAAACGTTTTATTCGGAATAGAAGCCAAGACATCAAACCCGGTTCCATCCGGCATTTGTATATCTAAAAATACGATGTCAGGATTGTGTTTTTCTATTGCAGCAATTCCTGATTGAACATTTTCTCCTTCTGGGATCGTCTCAACTTCTAAACCAAATGATTCGATCATTTTGGCTATCAGTTGTCTTGTTCTATTTTCGTCGTCTATTATGAGTACTTTCTTCATTCGGCTAGCTTATTGGGTTAGTCTCGATGGCGTAAGGTAATGAAATTAAAACTTTTGTGCCAGTTTCCAATTCTTCATTATAATCGTTTACCAGTAACGAACCACCTGTCTTATATTTTTTATTCAAATTCTCAATTCGTTGGCTTGTAATATCCATAGCCATACTTTTGTGTGCGGAACTCTTCTTATTCGCTTTCGACCCTTTTCTTCCTATTCCATTGTCTATAATTGAAATGACGAGCATTTCATTTTCTTTGCTAAATTTTACTTTTATGAAACCTCCCTGTATGGTGTGCAATTGACCATGTTCAATGGCATTTTCGATAAAAGGTTGTGTAATCATCGGAGGAATAATCGCACTTTCTTCAAATAAGATTTCCTCGGCGATAATGTCAAATTCAAAACGGTCTTCAAATCTCAATTTTTGCATCTCCAAGTACTTTTGCAAAATTTCAATTTCCGTATTGATAGAAATATGTTCTTTTGGCGAATTCTCAAGTATTAAACGCATTAACCTAGAAAAGTTAACTAAAAACTTAGAAGAGTTAACAGTATCATGATCATATATGTAACTCTGAATTACAGACATCGCATTAAAAACGAAGTGTGGATTCATCTGTGTTCGCAGTAAGGTTTGAGACATCTCTGCTTCTCGTTGTTGCTGTTTAATTTTCGTTTGATTCCATCGGTAAAAAATGATGATTCCCGCTAAAACAATTATGATCAAAAAAGCAACAATAATATACATCTGGAAGTTATTCCGAAGTTGGCTGTTTTCTAGTTTGGTTGCTGTTAAAGTACGCTCTTGTTGCTGTCTTTGAATGGAATCTGCTTGCGAATTGATTAAACGTTCGCGTTGTTCTGATCGATAAGATTCACTTAATTCGGCAATTTTTGTAGCGGCTTGCAATGTGGTGTTACTGTCTAAATAATTCAAGTACAATTCCATGTACTCAAGTGATTTCTCCGTATTATTTATGTCTTTATAAACATCGGCAATGGTTCTATAAGTATGGTAAATCTGATTTTGCGCACCGTATTGTTCACGAATTTCAATGGAACGATTCAAGTAATTCAATGAGTTCTTATATTTCCCCTGCTCTTTAAAAACGGTTCCTACATTGTGGTAGACCCCGGCAATTTTTTCTTTATTACTTGTAGATTCATAGTAAACTAGGGCTTGATTGAAATTACTTGAGGCCAGGTTGTAGACTTTTTGCTCCTTGTATACCATCCCTAATATGTTGTGCGTCTCCCCAAGTCCATTTAAATCATTCAGGTCAGTTAAGTATTTTATGGAAAGGTTGGCATTTTTTATTGCACTGGAAAATTCATCACGCTCCAATTGCACGGAAGCCAAGTTGGTATGCGCCAGCGCCATTTGTCGTTTGTCGTGAATTTGTCGAGCGTACCCAAGTGATCTCCGGAAGTAATACTCTGCATCGTCCAAGTTGGCAATTAATTTCTGTGATTGTCCAATTTCACGGGTGTATTTCGCCAATAAGTACACATTATGCGCTTCTTCGGCCATTTGCAAACTGATCAGATTTTTTGCTACGCTCAACTCAATTTGTCCAAAGAAACTATAAACCTCGGCTTGCGTATTAAATGCTTGTGACAATACAGATTTATCTTTTATTCGTCGGGCGGTTTTAATGGCCATGTTTGAATAATACAAAGCCGAATCTTTTTGATTGGCTACCATGAAGTTCTTGGATAAAAATGCGTAGGCTTCAGAAAGTTTTTTGTTGTCCTTTACTTTACGAGCAAGTTTTATAGAAAGGTTTAAATAAAAATCCGCCGTCTCAATTTCTTGCATACTGCTGTGATAATATCCAAGGTGACGGTAAATTTTAAATTGAACTTCGTCTGAATTGAGTTTATTCAGAAAGGGTTGACATGATACGATTGTTCTAAAATATTCTTCTTGATTTCCTGTTTTTTGTGCAATCTCAGCACTGTAAAATAAAGCGTTGAACCGGATTGAGTCTTCAAAATTTCTACTCTCCTTTAGGATGATATGTCGAATGGAATCTGCTTTCGTAATGTTGTTTACCTTGTAATATTCACCAAGGGCCATTAATCGACTGAATTTCTTTTTTTTGTTGGTTTCCGATTGATACGATTTGATCAAATTACTTTCATGCGTTTGTTGACCATACGCAACGATTGAAGTGCACAGCACTACAAGCATTACTTGAAGAAAAGCGGTCAATTTTAGTCGCATCATAGAGTAAAAATAATATTTTCAAGTTAGCTTATCTTGAAGATACTGAATTCAGTTGTCTTTCACGCTATTTATCTTCAATCAAATCCCTATCTTTGGGGCTTTAAATGTCAGATTAGGATGGAATATAATTTTAGAAAAATAGAGTCGGATTGGAGAGCTTTTTGGGCGGAAAATAAAACGTTTCGTGCAGAAGATAATGCTTCAAAACCTAAGTTTTATGTCTTAGACATGTTTCCTTATCCTTCTGGGGCGGGACTTCATGTAGGTCATCCACTCGGTTATATTGCATCAGATATTTATGCGCGATTTAAAAGATTAAAAGGCTTTAATGTGTTGCACCCAATGGGATACGATTCTTTTGGACTACCAGCAGAACAATATGCCATACAAACAGGCCAACATCCTGCCATCACCACCGAGAAAAATTTGGCTCGATATAGAGAACAATTAGATAAAATTGGTTTTTCTTTCGATTGGGACC